>JACPZS010000224.1 GCA_016195385.1 Verrucomicrobiota bacterium | reverse complement strand
GTGTCGTTCATCCTGATGCAGCATTTCGGCATCAGCTCGAACATCATGTCGCTCTCCGGCATCGCCATTGCCATCGGCGTGCTTGTGGATGCGGGCATCGTGATGACGGAAAATGTGATTCGCCATTGCGAGAAAGCAGAGGAGGAGAAAAATAATTCAAAATTCAAAATTCAAAATTCAAATGAACAGGACGGCGGCAAGCCACTGAACAATGAACCCTCCGTCCGCCTGACGGCTCAGGAAACTTGGGACGTTGTCCTCGCCGCGTCGAAGCAAGTTGGCCGCCCCATCTTCTTCGCGATGATGATCATCATTCTCGCGTTCATCCCCGTGTTCGCGCTGACAGGTCAGGAAGGAAAACTGTTTCACCCGCTCGCGTTCACAAAAACTTTCGCGATGATCGGCTCGACGCTGCTGGCGGTGACGGTCGTGCCCGCGTTGTGCGCGGCGCTGGTGCGCGGGCCATTTCACTCCGAGGATCGCAACTGGATCATGCGCGCGACGCTGGCGGTTTACAATCCCGTGCTCGATTGGGCGCTGCGCCGGCGCAAGACCGTGATGAGCCTTGCGGCGCTGTTGCTCGCGAGCGCGCTGATTGTGGCGTTTGGATTGCCGAGGTTCTGGCTTCATTCCTTGGAACAACATGGCTGGCCTAACTTGGCGCGAGCTGCGAAAGGTTTTGGCCGCGAGTTCATGCCGCCGCTCAACGAAGGTTCGCTGCTGTTCATGCCCGTGCTGTTGCCAAGCACTTCGCTCACCGAGGTCAAGCGCGTGATGGCCTGGCAGGATCAAATTATCCGCGCGACGCCCGAAGTCGCAAGCGTCGCGGGCAAACTGGGCCGCGCCGAGACCGCCACCGATCCCGCGCCCGTCGAGATGATCGAGACGACCATCATGCTCAAGCCGGAGTTCATTCCCACGAACCGTGTGTTCCTCGGCTTCATCAAAATTCCAACGACCGTCCGTAATCCTGAATGGCGTGTGGACATGACGCCACGCCTGCTGGTCGCCGAGTTCACGCAAAAACTCACGCAGGTGCCCGGCTACGTGCCCGGTTTTCTGCAACCGATCGAGAATCGCATCCTCATGTTGAGCACGGGCATCCGCGCGCAAGTGGGCGTCAAAATTTTGGGCGACAATCTCGACGAGTTGCAGCGCTGGGCGTTCGAGGTTGAAAAAGTCGTGCGCGAAGTGCCGGGCGCCGTGGGCGTCGCGCCCAGCCGCGTGCAGGGCAAGCCCTACCTTGAAATCGAAGTGGACCGCGTGGCGATGGCGCGTTTCGGACTGCGCGCTGCGGACGTGCTCGAAGTAGTTGAAGCTGGACTCGGCGGGCGCAAAGTGAGCACGACCATCGAGGGCCGCGAACGTTTTCCCATCCAAGTGCGGCTCGAGCGTCATGAGCGTGATGACCTTGAACGTCTCGGCGAAGTGCTCGTGGCCACGCCGTCGGGCAAAATGGTTCCACTCGGTCAGGTCGCCAGGATCCGCCGCGCCCTCGGGCCGAGCGAAATCGTCAGCGAGAACGGCCGCTTGCGCGTGTTCGTGCAGGCCAACGTGCAGGAGCGCGACCTCGGTGGCTTCGTGAAAGAAATCCGCGAACGACTTGACCGGGAAATTGTGCCACGCCTGCCCAAAGGCATGACCATCGAATATTCCGGCGAATACGAGAACATGCTGCGCGCGTCGCGCACGCTCACGTTCATTCTGCCGGCGACGATTCTGATTATCTTCCTGCTGCTTTATCTGGTGTACCACTCGGCAAAAGAGGCGGCGCACGTCATTCTCGCGGTGCCGTTCGCATTGACGGGCGGCATCTTTTTGCAGGCGTGGCTCGGCTACAATTTCAGCGTCGCGGTTTGGGTCGGTTACATCGCGCTGTTCGGCACAGCGATCCAGACCGGCGTGGTCATGGTCGTTTATCTCGAAGAAATGGTGGCGAAGAAACGCGCCGAGCGCGCGGCGGCGAGTCAGCCGTTTACGCGTGAGGATTTGATCCAGGCGATTAAAGACGGCGCGCGGTTGCGGCTGCGACCGAAGGTGATGACCGTCGCTACTATCGTCGCGAGTCTGTTGCCGATCATGTGGAGCGAGCGCACTGGCGCGGAGGTGATGAAGCCGCTGGCCACGCCCGTCATTGGCGGGATGGTGAGCAGCCTTCTTCACATCTTGATCGTGACGCCGGTGATCTTCGCCATCCTGCGCGAGCGGGAGTTGAAGTGAGGTCAGGCGGATTTGGATGGTTTCCTGTTTTTTGTAAAAAACGTGAAAGAGGAAATGGCGTTGCGCCCCATCGCTTCTCTGACCGTGTGCATCCTTCATCAAATTCTTGGACGCAACCTCAGGCAAACGGTCGCGTAAATTCCATCCCATGCGCCTCGGCAACCGCTTTGCAAGTGAGCCGGCCGTTCATCACATTGATGCCTCCCAAAATCGCTGGCTGGCGCTGGCACGCTTCCGTCAGGCCAAGGTCAGCGAGCAATTCGATGTAGCGGTAGGTTACATTCGTCAGCGCCTGCGTGGCGGTGCGCGCGTACGCGCCGGGCATGTTCGCGACGCAGTAGTGCGTCACGCCTTCCTCGACGAACACGGGATCGTGATGCGTCGTCGGGCGCGACGTCTCGGCGCAGCCGCCTTGGTCAATCGCGATATCGACGAGCACGCTGCCGGGCCGCATCTGGCGCAGCATGGCGCGGCTGATGAGCTTCGGCGCTTTCGCGCCCGGCACGAGCACCGCGCCGATGAGCAGATCAACGGTCGGCATCATATCCATGATGTGCGCCTCGCTCGAGTAGAGCGTGTGCGCGGTGTGCAGCGTGATGTCGAGAAAACGCATCCGCTCCAAATCGACTTCGAGAATCGTCACGTCCGCGCCGAGTCCGGTCGCCATGCGTGCGGCGTTGATGCCGGACGCGCCACCGCCGAGCACGACGACTTTGCCCGGCAGCACGCCCGGCACGCCGCCGAGCAGCACGCCGCTGCCGCCGCAATGCTTCGCCAGAAAAAATCCGCCGACGAGAATCGACATACGGCCGGCGATTTCACTCATCGGTTCGAGTAACGGCAGATGGCGGTTCACTTCGATCGTCTCGTATGCCAGCGCCGTCACGCCCGATTTCAGCAGAACTTCCGTGAGCGTGCGATTGGCGGCGAGGTGCAGATATGTGAAAAGAATTTGCCCGGCGCGCAACAGCGAGTACTCCGATGGCAGCGGCTCCTTCACCTTCACGATCATTTCCGCCCGCTCAAACACGGCGGCGTGATCCGCGAGCATCGTCGCACCGGCGTGCTCATAATCCGCGTCGGGATAGCCTGCGCCGGTGCCCGCGCCGCGCTCGACGATCACTTGATGCCCGCGCTTGATGAGTTGATACGCGGCCGATGGCAGCAGCGCGACGCGATGTTCCTGGTCTTTGATTTCCTTGGGGACGGCGATTACCATGGGTGGATTTTCAGAATAATCTTGAGGGAATCAATTCAATTTGAGCTCGCAATCGAAATCCGGCCCGGCGGTGCCACCCATGTGGCAGAAAACGCTGCGCGAGTGTCGCCGCCGTCAAATCAACTTGCAGTGAGTGCGATCAGCCATATCATCCGGGCATGGAAATCGTCGTCACGCTGCTCGTCGTCGGGGCGATTTTGCTGCTGCTGGAAACTGTGTTACCGGGCATGATCGCCGGGATCGTCGGAATGATCTGCCTCGCTATCGGCGTCGTGCTGGGCTATGAACGGTTTGGCGCGCAAACGGGAAATTTGATTTCGCTGCTCGTGCTGACGGCTCTGGTCTTCGGCGCGATCCTTTGGTTGAAATTTTTTCCGCAGAGCCGGGCGGGAAAAATTTTCATGTCGCAGCGCGCCGTGGGCGATATCGGCGCAACGCGTCCGGAGCTGCTTCATCAAGCCGGCACCGCGATTAGCGCGTTGCGTCCCTCGGGCATGGCATTGATCAACGGTCAACGCATCGACGTGATCACGGAAGGCCCGCACGTCGAAAGCGGGGCCGCCGTGAAAGTCATTGCGGTCGAAGGCCTGCGCGTGGTCGTGCGGGCGGTCAGTTAACTCGAACTCAACAGAAACTTTTTACAACCATGAACGCACCTGTCATTCAACTCGCCATCTTCGGCATCGTCGCGCTGGCCGCGCTGATCGCCTTCATCGTCGTCATCAACTTCGCCCACGTCTGGGTGCGCGCCTGGTCGGCGGGCGCGCCGGTGGGTTTCATCGAACTCATCTCGTTGCGGCTGCGCAGCGTGCCCGTCGGCTTGATCGTTGATAACCGCATCACCGCCGTGAAATCGGGTCTGGCCGTCACGATTGATGAACTCTCGACGCACTACCTTGCCGGCGGCAGCGTCGAAATGGTCACGCTCGCGCTCATCGCGGCGCGCAAGGCGGGCATCCACCTCGAATTTGATCGTGCCTGTGCCATCGACCTCGCGACCAAGGGCACCGGCAAGACCGTGCTCGAAGCCGTCAAAACTTCCGTCAATCCCAAAGTCATTGATTGTCCAAATCCCACGTCCGGCCGCACGACCATCGACGGCGTGGCCAAGGACGGCATCGTCGTCAAAGTCAAAGCGCGCGTGACGGTGCGGACGAATCTGGACCGCTTCGTCGGCGGTGCGACGGAGGAAACCATCATCGCGCGCGTTGGCGAAGGCATCGTTACCACCATCGGCTCGTCGGACAGCTACAAGAAGGTGCTCGAAAATCCCGACCGCATTTCCAAAACGGTTTTGGACAAGGCGCTCGACAGCAACACGGCGTTTGAAATTCTTTCCATCGACATCGCGGACGTGGATGTCGGCGAAAACGTCGGCGCGAAACTTCAAGCCGAGCAAGCCGAGGCGAACAAGCTCATCGCGCAGGCGCAGGCCGAAGTGCGCCGCGCCGCCGCCGTCGCCACCGAACAGGAAATGGTCGCGCGGGTCGCTGAGATGCGCTCGCGCGTGGTCGAGGCCGAGGCGCAAATTCCGATGGCGATGGCCGAGGCGTTTCGCAGCGGGAACTTGGGCGTGATGGATTACTACAAACTCCGCAATGTCCAGGCCGACACCTCGATGCGCGAGAACATCGCCGGCGGCGCGGGCGGAAAACCGGGAACGACCTGAGCTTGTGAGCTTGACGCCAATTCTTGCCGCCGCGAATTCCTGGGAAAGTCTGCTGATTTTCGTGGGGCTGGTGTTGATCTCGGCGATTTCAAACTGGCTCAAGAAAAAGCGCGCGGGCCAAGGTGAAGCGGACTGGCCGGCGGAGGAAAACACGCTGCCGATTCCGCGCCCGCGCCCGCCGGCCCAGACACCGCCGCGACCCACACCAAGCCAACCGCGTAATTGGGAGGAAGAATTACGTCGGTTGCTCGGCGAAGAGGAACCCGCTCATCCTCCGCCCGTTCCCGCTCCGCGAACACCACCCACCGCCGCGCCGACGCCAGCGTCCACGTCGAAGCCGGTAAAATTGCCGCCGGCTCCGGTCGTTTCGCAACCCTTGTCCACGTTCGAGATGCCCCCGATGTTGCAAGAAATCTCCGTGGAGGATTCGCCGAACCTGGAATTGTCGCATCGCGAAATGGAATTGGCCCGCATGGATGAGTCACGGCAGTCGCACCAACGAGCGGCCCGGTTGCAGGGGCAGGTGGCTGATCAGATGCAGCAGGCGAACGAACAGGTTTCCCGGCACACTCACGCCCGACGACTCTCTGCTTCGACGGAGGCCGCGCAAGTCGTCGCGATGCTTCGCCATCCGCGCACGGCTAGGCAGGCGTTCGTAGCGTCGCTCGTGTTCGATCCGCCGAAGGCGTTCGAGGCCTAACTTCCGGCCAGCTTTCGCAGCGAGAAAAAAAGCAGCCACGTCAGGTTGACATATCCCGCCGCCAGCACGTCGTCGATGGTCACGCCCCAACCGCCCGGCAGGCTCTGGCTTTGGCGCACTGGCCACGGCTTGGCGATGTCGAAGAAACGAAACGCGAGGAAGCCAACTACGAGCATCACACCGTTTTCCAAACGAAAGACTTCACCGAGCGTCAGGAGGCGACCCGTCCGCAGAAATTCCGTTCCAAGCCAGACAAAAAAACAGAAGGGCAGGGCGATGATTTCATCCAGCACGACCGAAGCTGGATCTTTTTGCTTCAGGATTTTTTCCGCCGCGCCGCAGCGCCAGACGGAAACTCCGAC
>JACPZS010000223.1 GCA_016195385.1 Verrucomicrobiota bacterium | reverse complement strand
CTGAAATACTCGTTGTCCTTGTCCGCGCTCATGTTCACGAACGCCAGCACCGCGATGGATTTTTGGTCGGTGGTGCTGGGCGTGGCGGCGGCGGGTTGATCGTTCGCGGGCGAGTTCTTCGCGCCGAAGTGCAAGCCGAATTTCAAAAACAGAAACAAGTTCAACCCCACGATCATGATCACAGCAGGCATGTACCAACGTGTGCGGTTCGGCGGGACGCCTCGCCCTGCCTGCGCGCCGGTTTTTTCCTTTTGCCCTTTTTCTTTCGCCTTGGCTTCCTGCCACGGGAGCACGACGCGATAGACATCCATCGGCGTCTTGATGTTCTTCAACTGCGGCGTGTCCAGTTTGATCAGCGGCGCGTCCATTTTGTTCGCGACCTGGTCATACACCGGCCCGGAGAGACGGATGCCGCCCACCTCCGCCAGCGGTTCGATGCGCGCCGCGATGTTCACGCCATCGCCGAAAATATCCGCCTCGCGCAACACGACATCGCCAACGTGAACACCGATGCGGATGTGGATGCGGCGCTCGGCGGGCGCGGAGGCGTTGTGCTGCACAAGCGCGCGCTGGATCTCAATCGCGCAATGCGTCGCTTCGAGCGCGCTCGCAAACTCAACGAGGAAACCATCGCCGGTGGTCTTGATTTCGCGCCCGGAAAATTTTGGGAAGATGGGCCGCAGCAGCCGGTGATGTTCCGCGAGCAACTGGAGCGCGAGCTTTTCGTTCCGCTGCGAAAGCGCGCTGTAGCCCACCATGTCCGTGAACATGATCGCCGCCAGCTTGCGTTGTTCCGTTTTTTCCGGTGGCACGGTGGAGTATTAACGGGAACGAATCCAAGGTGCAATCGACTTCGGTGAGGCGAATGGGTGGTACTGAAAAATGTTGAACGAAATTTTGACAAAACCGTCTGACATGGTAGAAATGGCCCTTGATTAGCCTGTTAAACAAAACAAAAACATACCATTGGACTCTATGAAAAAATTACTGTTAGCACTCACCTTGGTGGCGTTCTCGACCGCGTTGTCCGTCCAGGCTGGCGGTGATGCGTGCTGCGCGCAGAAGACCAAAACCAGCGCGTCGGCCAAATCGACCTGCACGGCCGCAAAGTCCGCCTGCTCCGCTGGCGCGAAGCAAGCCAAGAGCAGCGCTCCTGCGACCGCTCGCGGCACGTTGCTGGCCAAGAATTAAGTTTCGCTCTTCACAAAATCCCCGCGCGTGCAAACGGCGGGGATTTTTTTTTGCTGTCGCATCTTCCGCGAGGCTGACTAGCTTGAACCGCACATGATGTCGCGATTTGATTCCATCGAAACTGTGGTGGCCGATTTGAAAAAGGGGCGGCTCGTGATCGTCATCGACGACGCCGACCGCGAGAACGAGGGCGATTTGATCCTGGCCGCCGAGTGTGTGACACCGCAGGCCGTGAACTTCATGGCCAGGTTCGGCCGCGGTTTAATCTGCGTGCCGACGACTTCGGAGCGGCTCAAGCAATTGGGCATTGAGCAGATGGTCGTGCAGAACCGCGACAGCTTCAAAACGGATTTTCAAGTGAGCGTCGATGCCGCGAGTGGCGTCACGACCGGCATCAGCGCGGCGGATCGTGCGCGCACGATTGAAGTCATGGCTGATCCGACGGCTGTTCCCGGAAATCTTGTCCAGCCCGGGCATGTCTTTCCACTGCGTGCCAAAAGCGGCGGTGTGTTGCAGCGCGCCGGGCACACGGAAGCGGCGGTGGATTTGGTAAAACTCGCGGGTTGCCGGCCCATCGCGGTGATTTGCGAAATCATGAGCGACGATGGCTCGATGGCCCGTTTGCCGGAACTCCTCAAATTCGCGCGCCGACATCGGCTCAAGATTTGCACCATCGAGGATTTGATTAAGTTCCGCCGCCGCCGGGAAAAGTTGATCGAAAAAATCGAAGTCGTGAAAATGCCGACGGACTTCGGCGACTTTGAACTGCATCTTTACCGCTCACAACTTGATGGACAACACCACGTCGCGCTCGTGAAAGGCGACGTCACGGGAAAAAAAGGCGTGCTCGTGCGCGTGCATAGCGAATGCCTGACCGGCGATGTCTTTGGATCACGACGCTGCGATTGCGGGCCGCAACTTCATCAGGCGATGCGGCGCATTGCGGACGAAGGGCAGGGAGTGATCGTCTATATGCGCCAGGAAGGGCGGGGGATTGGTCTCGGCCCGAAAATCCAAGCCTACAAATTGCAGGAGCGCGGCTACGACACGGTCGAGGCGAACAAAAAACTCGGCTACCCGATGGATCTGCGCGAATATGGCTTGGGCGCGCAAATTCTCGTGGACCTCGGCCTGAAGACCATTCGTATGCTCACGAATAATCCAAAAAAAGTTGTCGGCCTGGAAGGTTACGGTCTGGAAATTCTCGAGCAGTTGCCCGTTCGCGTCCCGCCCAATCCACACAATCGTCGCTACCTCAAAACCAAGCGGGACAAGTTGGGCCACTTGCTTTGAACTGCAGCAAGGATGGACAGGAGACGAAATTATTTTTACCAGGCAGATATGCTCCAAAAAATTACGCGAAAGAAAACTGCTCGGTCGCACGGCGAGTTTGCCATCGTTGCCTCCAAATACAATGCACGTTACGTGGACGCGCTCGTGCGCGCGGCGCAGGCGGTGTTAACGAAAGCGGGGACGAAGCCGAAGGTAGTGCGCGTTCCTGGCGCTTTTGAAATTCCGGTGGTGGCCTCGTTGCTGGCGCGATCTTCCGTACCAAAGTTTGCCGCGATCATTTGTCTCGGCGTGATTTTCCAAGGCGAAACTGCGCACGCGCAGCACATCGCGGAAGCCGTCAGCCACGGTTTGACGCGGATTCAGATCGAAACCGGCGTGCCCGTCATTCATGGAGTTTTGCTGTTCGAGAACGAGGAACAGGCGCGTGCGCGTTGTCTTTCGCGGGACCACAATCGCGGGACTGAAGCTGCGCAGACAGCTCTGGAAATGGCGGCGATTGTCGCGGATTTGATCAAAGTACAGGGCGTTTCTCGCGCCGCCGATCCGGCTCGCGGGAAGGCGAAAACAAAGCTCGCTTGAAACCTTCATTCGGAGTCAACGAATAAGATGATTGTCGGTTTCGTCGATCCCACAACTGCTTTGTGAAATGATTCACAAAAGACCTTGCAGGGAAGCTGGCGCGCAGTTAGTTTCGCCGCCGTTTATTTGATTAACTTGAACTGAAAACTATGAAATCGAAATCAACCTTCATCGCCGCTGTGACTGTCTGCGCGTCGTTGCAACTGACTTCCGCCGCCGAAATCACGGGCAAAATCATTCTCAAAGGCACGCCGCCGCCCGAAAAGAATATCGATGGACTCAAAAACGATCCAACTTGTGGCAAGTCTTACACGGAAATGCCCACGACTCACTTTTATCTCGTCGGTAAAGGTGGCGAACTCGCCGATACATTTGTATACATCAAGGCTGGTGCCAAGCCGACTGATGCGCCCGCTACAGCAGTGACATTGGATCAAGTAGGTTGCCAATATCAACCATACGTCTTTGGCCTACAGACCAAACAGAAACTTTTAGTTAAAAATTCGGATCCGGTGCTACACAACATTCACGTCACTCCAAAGGCAGCGGGTAACAAGGAATCCAACCAAGCGCAGATGGCCAAAGGTCCGGACTTGAACAAAAGCTTCGACGCCTCTGAAATTTTCCTGACCTTCAAGTGCGACGTGCATCCGTGGATGTTCGCTTACGCCTGTGTCGTTGATCACCCTTACTACGCCGTCAGCGGCAAGGATGGCACGTTCAAGATCGCCAATCTACCGCCCGGCAAATACACCATCGAAGCCGCGCACCGCAAGGCAGGTGCGGTCAGCAAAGAAATCACCGTCACCGGGGACAATCAGACGGTGAACTTCGAGATCGAATTGAAGCCGGCGCAATAAAGTGTTGCGGCGCTGAGACGGTTTGTTTGAATGCCGCTGCGGTTTTAACCAGCCGCAGCGGTTTGCTTTTTCCGTGTCACTGATGCCCCGTTCATCCCAGAATCCCTGGCTCCATGGTTTCGCCGTGCTCACCGCCTGCGCGACGCTGGGGTTGATCGCGCTCGGTGGCTTGGTGACCAGCCACGGTGTGGGCATGGCCGTGCCTGACTGGCCGACGACCTACGGTTACAACATGTTCCTGTTTCCGATTTCGCAATGGGTCGGCGGGATTTTTTACGAACACACTCATCGACTGATGGCTTCGGGTGTCGGGCTGTTGACCGGTGTCTTGGCCGTCTGGCTGTGGTTGAAAGAATCACGACGCTGGGTTCGATGGCTGGGCGCGTCCGCGTTTTTTCTGGTCGTGCTCCAGGGCATTCTCGGTGGCCTGCGCGTGACTTTGTATAAGGACGAGATCGGGATTTTTCACGCGACGCTGGCGCAAATGTTTTTTACGCTCTTGTGCTCGTTGGCACTCTTCACTTCGGCTGGTTGGAGGCGTCTGACGAAAACACCGATCCAACTTTCTTCCCGCCTTGAAAGAGGCTTGCTCGTGGCCACCTTGTTAATCCTCGGCCAACTCATTCTGGGCGCGACGATGCGCCATCAACACGCGGGCTTGGCCGTGCCCGATTTCCCCCTGGCATACGGGAAAATCCTGCCGCCGACGGACGCGAAGTCCATCGAAGCCATCAACCAGCATCGGTCGGACGTTCGGGATTACAAACCGGTGACGGCGTTCCAAATCGTCCTGCACATGACGCACCGAATGGTTGCTTTTAGCGTTTTGTTGTTGGTCGGATGGCTCGCGGTTGTAGCACGTCGTGAGTTGAGAGCCGGTTTTGGATTTGCCCGCTGGATGTACGCGTGGGTGGCGCTGATCGTCATGCTAGCCTTGCTCGGCGCAGCGACAGTTTGGAGCAACAAGGCTGCGGACGTGGCCACGGCGCATGTTGTTTTGGGGGCACTGAACCTGGCTTTTGGCAGTCTGCTCTCAATTGCGACTCTCAACTGCGCACGTCTTGCCAGCAAATCGGTGATTGTCGCGAGCGAAGCGGCTGGAATTGGATCGTCGCTTTCGCCTGCTCGATCCTTTGTTGCGACTCGTTAGCGTGTCATGAAAGCCTCCGCGTCCGCACTCATTGAAACGTCATCCACCGAAAAAGGACCGTTCGCCGTTTTATCGGAGTTGGTGAAGTTGCGCCTCACCGCGATGGTTCTCCTCACGACGTTCGTGGGGTTTTATGTGGGAGTTCGTGGTGCCATTGATTACGCGCTGATGTTCCATACGTTGCTGGGCACGGCGCTGGTCGCCAGTGGCGCGGCGGCCCTCAATCAACTCCTTGAACGCGAGCACGACGCCAAAATGCGCCGCACGGCGGATCGTCCGCTGCCTTCTGGCCGAATGCAGCCGGACACCGTGTTGATTCTGGGTGGTATGAGCGCGGCGGTTGGGTTGATATACCTTGGGCTGTCGGTGAACCTCCTCGTCAGTCTGCTCGGCGCTGCGACTTTGTTTAGTTACCTTTTTGTTTACACACCACTCAAGCGCGTGACGACATTGAACACCGCCATTGGCGCGATTCCGGGCGCGTTGCCGCCGTTGATGGGATGGGTTGCGGCGCGCGGCGAAATCACGATTGCTGGCTGGTCGTTGTTCGCGATTCTTTTCTTCTGGCAACTGCCGCATTTTCTCGCCATCGCGTGGCTTTATCGCGATGACTACGCGCAGGGTGGTTTCGTGATGCTCCCTGTGGTTGATCTCGACGGACAGCGCACCGGGCGACAAGCCGTGAGCCACACGCTGGGTTTGCTGCCGGTCAGTCTGAGTCCATTCCTGCTGGGTCTGGCCGGGGAGGTTTATTTGTTCGGCGCGCTCGCGTTGGGACTGGCTTTTCTTTGGTTCGCGATTCGATTCGCCCGGGCGATGGGGAAGACACAGGCACGGCAATTGTTTTTTCTGTCCATCATTTACCTGCCGGTTTTGCTCGGATTACTGGTGTGCGACAAAAGATGAACCGCCAAACGAGAGCAGAATTTTGCGCCGGGCATTCTGCCGTTGACACCGGCGTCGTCACTCAGTTTACTTGCGCCCTTAAAAAGTTTTTACGGTGCAAAGCGTCTGAATTTTTGACTGAATGCTGATAGTAACGAAGCCATAACCATGCAGCCGACCACCAAAGAATCGCATCATGCCGCCGAGGCCCACGAGGAACACCACCACGAGGAGTTGGGGTTTCTGCGCAAATACATTTTCTCGACTGACCACAAAGTGATCGGCATCCAGTACGGCATCACCGGACTGGCGTTCCTCTTTTTCGGCTTTTGCCTGATGCTGCTGATGCGCTGGCAAATCGCCTATCCTGGGCGGTCGATCCCGTTCTTTGGCCCATTGCTGGAAAGAATGCTCGGCAGCGACGTGGCGGGCGGCGGCGTGATGTCGGCCAACCTTTACAATTCATTCGGCGCGATGCATGGCACCATCATGGTCTTCTTGGCCATTGTGCCACTGGCATTTGCGGCGTTCGGCAATTACGTCGTCCCCTTGATGATCGGCGCGCCGGACATGGCTTTCCCGCGCGTGAACATGGCGAGCTACCAATCCTACGTGCTGGGCAGCATCATCATGGTCGTGAGTTTTTTCATCCCGGGCGGCGCGGCCCAAGCCGGCTGGACTTCCTATTCGCCGCTCGCGACTTCCATTGACACCAACGGTCAGACTTTCTGGCTCATCGGTATGATTTTTCTGATCACCTCGTCGCTCTTGGGCGCGGTCAATTTCATCGCGACGATCATCCAATTGCGCGCTCCGGGCATGACTTGGATGCGGCTGCCGTTTTTTGTCTGGGCGCAATTCGTCACCGCGTTTTTGCTGCTGCTGGCATTTCCGCCGCTCGAAGCCGCGGGCGTCATGCAGTTGATGGACAAAGTGGCGCACACCAGTTTCTTCCTGCCAACGGGATTGTCCGTTTCCGGGCAAATCGCTCCCATTAGCGGCGGCGGGAGTCCGTTGTTGTGGCAACACCTCTTTTGGTTCCTCGGGCATCCAGAGGTTTACGTCTTGATTCTTCCCGCGATGGGCATCGTTTGCGAAATCATCGCCAACAACACCCGCAAACCAATCTGGGGCTACAAGTCACTCGTCTATTCCGTGCTCGCGATTGGTTTCATCTCCTTCATCGTGTGGGCGCATCACATGTATCTCACCGGCATGGGCACGAAAATCAGCACGTTCTTCCAGACGACCACGATGATCATTTCGATTCCGTCGGTGATCATTTTGACGTGCATGTTCATTTCGCTGTGGGGTGGTTCGATTCGCTTCAACACGCCGATGCTTTTCGTGCTGGCGTTTCTGCCGATGTTTGGCATTGGCGGCCTGACCGGACTGCCGCTCGGTTTTAACTTCTCCGACATCCATTTGCATGACACCTACTATGTCATCGCCCACTTCCACTATGTCGTGGCACCCGGAACGATTTTTGCGCTGTTCGGCGGCGTTTACTATTGGTTTCCGAAAATAACCGGTCGCATGATGAACGAATGGTGGGGCAAGGTTCATTTCTGGCTCTCGCTTGTGTTCATCAACCTGGTTTTCCAGCCCATGTTCGCGCAAGGAATGGCCGGCATGTTGCGACGCATGTCCGACGGTGGAGTTAACTACTCGATGGCTCAAAATCAGGGCGGCGTCATCGGCGGCTTGAGCGATGCGATGATTCACCTGAACGTAACCGTTTCCCACGCGGCGTGGGCACTGGGCCTCGCGCAACTACCTTTCATCATAAACTTCTTCTGGAGCATCAAGAATGGCAGGAAGGTGACTTCAGACAATCCGTGGGAATCAACCACGTTGGAATGGCAGACGCCGACGCCGCCGCCGCACGGCAACTTCGCCCACGCGCCACAAGTCTTCCGCGGTCCGTACGAGTACAGCGTGCCGGGTAAGCCCAGAGATTTCACACTACAGAACGAAGCTTAATTTTTTCATGCAAACGGAAATTCTCCCCTACATCGTCGAGCCGCGCAAAGACACCGGCTTGTATAATGCCAAGGTTGGCATCTGGCTTTTCCTCGCTTCCGAAGTCATGTTGTTTGGCGCGTTGTTTTCGTCCTACATTCTGCTGCGCGTGGGCGCGGCGGAAGGCACCTGGCCACACCATCTGCTAAACATCCCGCTCGGCACGATCAATACGCTCGTGCTCATTTGCTCCAGCGTGACGGTCGTGATGTCCTGGGCCTCGCTGAAACTCAACCAGTGGAGCAAATACAAATTCTACCAAGCCATCACGATTCTGTGCGCGCTGATCTTTCTCGGCATCAAATCATTCGAGTACACAGACAAGTTCACCCACTATGAAGTTGTCCTGAAGAATGGAACTTCGATGACCGGCCACGTCGAGGGCAGTCCGCTATTCTTGAACTTGAACAAACTCAAGGCCGCGAAAACCGAATCAATTGGGTTTCATCCCGATGCCCACGCCAGCGGCCATGCGGAAGGCGCCAAAGGAGAAGCTGGCGGCCACGGCGAGGGGATGAAGATCGCCACGGCCGACATAACGAAGCTGGAATGCTTCGGCCCATGGCACAGCACGTACCTGGCAATTTATTTCACGCTGACGGGACTCCACGCGCTCCACGTCTTCGCCGGTGCGTGCGTCATCTTCGCGATTTGGGGTCCGTTGGCGGGTTTGTGGAAAAAGGATCCCGAGCGTTACACGAACCGCGTCGAAGTTTCCGGTCTGTTCTGGCACTTCGTTGACTTGGTTTGGATCTTTCTGTTTCCGGTGCTTTATCTCCTGTAAAAATCTATGAGTCACGACGCACACGATATTCAAAAATCCGTCCGCCGTTATTTGATCGTCTTCGGGGCGCTCCTCGTGGGCACGATCCTGACGGTTGCCGTCAACGCCGTCAACTTCCACAGCATCGCGATTACGGTGGCGGTGGCGCTGTTCATTGCCACGATCAAGGCGTTTCTCGTGGCGGGCTATTTCATGCACTTGATCGACGAGAAGAAGATGATCTATGGCATCCTCGCCTCCACCGGCTTTTTCTTCATCGGCTTGATGTGGCTCACGATTTGGGCAATGCACGATTTTCCGACACTTGCGAAATAATGTCGCTCAAGGCCTTCCATATCGTGTTCGTCACGGCTTCGACTTTGCTTGCCTTCGGTTTTGGCGCTTGGGCGCTCTGGCAGTATTTCGGCGACAGCCGGGCGCTGATCGATTTGGTGATGGGTGTCGTATCCGTCTTGGCCGGGGTCGCCCTCATCGTTTACGGGAAATTCTTTTTGAAGAAGCTCAAGCACATCAGCTACCTATGAACGTCTGCCGGAAAATTTTGCTTTGCCTGACAGCGTCCGCGTTGTTGCTGCTTTCTTCGCCAGTTGCGTCTGCGTGCGCCGCCTGCTTCGGGAAATCGGATTCCAAGCTCGCCGAGGGGATGAACTGGGGCATTGCGAGTTTGTTGGTAGTGGTGGTTGGTGTGTTGGGCGGCGTCGCCGCGTTCTTCATCTTCCTGGCGAAAAAGTCGGCCGCGCTCGCGGAATCAACCGCCTCTGCGCCGTCCTCGTCAGTCAGCCAATAAAAATTTGATCATGGAAAATCTCATTCAACTCACGGAACGCATTTTGCAGATTCCGATCAAGGCCTCACAGCACGCGAAGGACGTTGATACCTTCATCGTTTACGTCCACTACCTCATGGCCGTGTTGTTTCTTGGCTGGGGAGCCTACTTTCTTTTCGCGCTCTTGCGTTTCCGCAAATCGGTGCATCCGAAGGCGGATTATCATGGCGTCCAGAGCCACGCTTCCAGTTGGATCGAAGGCGCGGTAGCGCTCATTGAAGCCGTTCTACTGCTCGGTTTCGCCATTCCTCTCTGGGCAAAGGTCGTCGATCAATTTCCCGCTGAAAAAGATGCCACGGTGGTCCACATCGCCGCCCAGCAGTTCGCCTGGAACATTCGTTATCCGGGCGCGGACGGAGTGTTCGGCAAACAGGACATGAAGTTCGTGACGGGCGAAAATCAACTGGGCGTCGATCCCAAGGATCCGCGCGCCAAGGACGACATCCAGACGTTGAACGAATTGCACGTGCCTGTGAACAAGCCCGTCATCGTCCAGTTGACTTCCAAGGACGTGATTCACTCCTTCAAAATCATCGCCCAGCGCGTCTGCCAAGATGCGATTCCTGGGATGAGCATTCCGGTCTGGTTCAAGCCGATCATGGAAGGCAAATATCAAATCAACTGCGCGCAACTTTGCGGCATTGGTCACGCTAACATGGCCCAGGGTTTTCTGTTTGTGGAGAGCCAGGACAAGTTTGACAAATGGCTGGCGGACAAGGCGAAAACCGCGGGTTCGAGCGCCACGAGTTTTGAATGAAGCGCGTTCCCGGACGTTAATCGAATCGCCGGTTGCTTTTATCGGCCGCGGAATTCGCGGCCGAAATTTTTTGTCCCCAAAGAAGTTCTCGGCAGGCCGTCCGTTCCCCGCTATCACTTAGCTTCAGTGAATAACTCGAACTCCAATTCGCCCAAAGTCCAGTGGCTGGTCTGGGGATTTCTTTCGCTGACGATCTTGGCCATCACGAGTGCTTTCATCTGGACGCGCTTGATGTCGCCGGGCCGCCCGTTGCCCGTGATCAGTGAGGTCAGACCGTTCACGCTGACGAATCAGCTTGGCCAGTCCATCACGCTGGATTCGTTGCGCGGGCAGGTTTGGATCGCGGACATCATTTTCACCCGTTGTCCGGGGCCGTGCGCGAAATTGACCCGGCAACTGGCCGTGATTCAGAACGCACTCCGTGATGAGCACGATGTCCGATTTGTTTCGTTGACAGCCGATCCCACTTACGACACGCCCGCCGTGCTCCAACGCTACGCCAAACGATTTGGCGCCAATCAGGAGCGATGGCACTTTCTCACCGGCCTCAAATCCGACATTTACCGGATGGCGCACGAGGATCTGAAGCTCATCGTCGAGGAGACCAAACCCGAAGACCGAACGAATGTGGAGGACCTCTTTTTGCACAGCACGCAGTTGATGCTCGTGGATCGCCACGGACGTGTGCGCGCCAACTTCAACGGCGACTTTCCTGAATTCGATCAGCAAACGCTTCCGGCCCTGGCCGAGACCGTCCGCGCGCTGCTCAAGGAAAAATGACCGCATGAGCGTCACCGATTTGCCCGCCGTCAACGCCAGCCTGAACGCATTGAGCGCCGTCTTCCTGACGCTTGGTTTCATATTCATCAAGCGGGGCCAAAGGTTCGCTCATCGCAATTGCATGTTGGTGGCGTTGGGCACATCGACGATCTTTCTGGCGTGTTACCTCTATTATCATTTCACGGTTCGAGCGGTGACCAAATTCGCCGGCGTGGGATGGATTCGGCCCGTCTATTTCGTAAT
>JACPZS010000226.1 GCA_016195385.1 Verrucomicrobiota bacterium | reverse complement strand
GTTTCACGCCCTATATGACTCTCCTGGCGGCGTTCAACGTTTTCCTCTATTCCGCCACCGGCCAGGAGGATCTCTGTGTCGGTTCGCCGATCGCCAGCCGGCCGTATCCGGAAACCGAGCCGTTGATTGGATTCTTCATCAACACCGTGGTGATGCGCACGAGCCTCGCCAACAATCCTTCTTTCCTTGAACTCATCGGTCGCGTAAAAAAACACACACTGGACGCTCTCGCGCATCAAGCCCTTCCTTTTGACAAATTAGTGGAGGCGGTGCGTCCGCCGCGCGACCTGAGCCGGATGCCGCTCTTCCAAGTCAATTTCCGCGTCCAAGCCGGCTCGCCCGCGCCGCTCGTGCTCGACGGCATGTCGGCGGAACTGCCGGTGTTCCTCGACAGCGGCACCTCCAAGTTTGATCTCGGGCTTGAGTTTCCGATCACCGCCGAGAGCCAGGGCTTCTGGGAATACAGCACCGATCTTTTCGACGAAAGCACGATTGTCCGGATGGCCGCCGATTTTTCAAAACTGATCGCCGATCTAATTGCGCAACCCAACCAGCCCATCGTTTCGCTTCCGACGTTCCGCGAGCTGTGCGCACGCTGGCAACGATCATCCGCTGTCACGCCGCCGACTCAAATAGCACCGACTGTCCGCGCAGAAAATTTGCGCCCGCAGTTGAAACGAAGAACCTCCGCGACCGTTCCGCAAAGATCACCCGGCCGAATCCCATTGCGCAAAGCCGTGCCGGTGGCCCGTGCGCCGGTTGAATTGGAAAAGCCTCTGGTCGCGCCGAATGTCAGCGTGCTTCCGGTTGTTGCCTCCGCCAACCTGCGGCCAGACCTGGCGCCGATTCACCGCCGGAATCCTGATGAACCTTGCCCGCTTTCTTTCGCGCAACAGCGGCTTTGGTTTCTTGATCAACTGCAACCGAACACGGCCACCTACAACATCCCGTACTACTCCCGATTGAGCGGCCCAGTGAACGTGACCGCGCTGCAACGCGCGATTGAGGCGGTGGTGGCACGACATGAAGTGCTGCGCACCGTGTTCGCTTGCGCTGCTGACACGCCGACGCAAATCCTATTACCGAAGTGGAACGTGCCGTTGCAGCAAATTGACTTGCGCGAAGTGCCGGCATCCGACCGCGAAGCGCACGCGCAAACTTTGCTGCGCGCGGAGTCGGCGCGGCCGTTTAACCTGCAAAGTGACGTGATGCTGCGCACGGCGCTGCTGCGGCTGGCCGACAACGAGTATTATTTCCTGCACACTTCGCATCACATCGCCTGGGAGTACTGGTCCACCGCTTTGTGGTTTGCCGAGTTGTCCCGACACTACGCGGCCTTTTGCGACGACCGACCGCCAGTTTTGCCGGAACTACCCGTTCAGTATGGAGACTATGCGCGGTGGCAACGCCAGTGGCTGCAAGGCGAAGCCTACGATCGTTTGGTGGCTTATTGGAAGAAGCAGCTGGCGGGAGCGCCGCCCAAGCTCGAACTGCCCATCGACCATGCGCGTCCGCCCATTCAAAGCTTGCGGGGCGCGCGGGTGCCGATGGACCTCCCCGCCGATCTGCTGGACGCCGCCAAATCGGTGAGCCGCGATTGCGGCGCGACTCCCTTCATGACGATGCTGGCGGCATTTCAAACTTTTCTTTATTGCCTGACCGGTCAGACAGATATTTGTGTCGGTTCGCCGGTGGCGAGCCGGCCGAAGGCAGAAACCAAAGGATTGATCGGCTTCTTTGCCAACACGTTGGTTCTGCGCTCGCAACTCGCCGACGATCCGACTTATCGGCAACTGGTCGAGCGCGTGCGCGTGGCCACGCTGGGTGCCATTGCGAACCAGGGTTTGCCGTTCGACAAGCTGGTGGAAGTTTTACGACCGCCGCGCGACCTAAGCCGCATGCCGCTGTTTCAAGTCAATTTCCGGGCGCAACGAGCGCCGCTCGAAGCTTTGCAACTCGAGGGCTTGACCATTACGCCGCCCGTGTTCATTGACAATGGCACTTCGAAATTTGATCTGGCGCTGGAAGTCGTGGCCACGCCCGGCGGTGAAGGGTGCAATTCCGGCGGCTTCTGGGAATACAGTTTCGACCTCTTTGAACCCGACACCATTCGACGGATGTCTCGCGAATTCGAGCAAGTGCTCTGCGGCGTTGTGACCGAACCGGACACGCGGCTCAACTCGCTCGAAATTGTGCGGACTCTGCGCGGCCGCTATCAGAATGTCCGGCTTGGTTAAAAACTGGATCGACTGAATTTAATGAAGACAACCCTGTTCCTCCTTCCTGCGACGGATCAAATCTGCCGTCGCTACCAAACCATTTTAACATCGTGAGCACCCATTGGTTTCAACCCAACGAAGAGCAACGCACACTGTGCGAGTCCGTTCGCCAATTCGGAAAAACGCTCAACGCCGGCATGCGGCAACGCGACGCCGACGGCGTGCTGGATCGCGAGGTGTGGCGCCGCTGCGCCGAGTTCGGCATACCCGGCCTGCCCATCCCGGCCGAATATGGCGGCACGAATCGCGATTTGACCACCACGATGCTGGCGATGGAGGCGCTGGGCTATGCGTGCCAGGACAACGGCCTGGTCTTCTCCATGAACGCCCAGATGTGGGCCGTGCAACTGCCGATTCTCCACTTTGGCACCGAGGAGCAAAAACGCCGGTACTTGCCCGCGCTTTGCAGCGGCAAAATTCTTGGCGCTCATGCCATCACTGAGCCGGAATTTGGTTCCGACGCCATGAATCTGGCCGCCACCGCCGTGCGGGACGGGGATCATTATGTGCTGAACGGAGAAAAAATTTTCATCACCAACGCGCCCGTTTCAAACGTGGTCGTGGTGTTTGCCAATGTGAACCCAGTCTTTCGCGCGGCAGGTGTCACGGCGTTTCTCATCGAACGCGGCACCCCGGGAGTGGAATTTTCCGGGGTTCGCAAAAAGATGGGTCTCTGCACGGCGCAAATGGGCGATGTCACGTTGAAAAATTGCCGCGTGCCCGTGAGCAGCAGGCTCGGCGGCGAAGGCGCGGGCGTGCGCATTTTCAACTCCGCGATGGAATGGGAACGCACGTGCATCTTCGCCTCGCACATCGGCGCGATGCAGCGCTTGCTGGAACAGACCATCGCCTGGGCCAAAGGACGCAAGCAATTCGGCACGCCCCTTTCGCGGCACACACCCATCGCCGACAAAATTGTGGATATGAAAGTCGCCATCGAAGCCGGTCAATTGTTGCTCTACAAGTCGGCGGCAATGAAGGACGCCGGGCAGAACGCCATCCTGAACGCCGCCATCGCGAAGTTGTTCGTATCGGAGGCGCACGTGCGGCAGGCGTTGGACGCGGTGCAGATTCATGGCGGCTACGGCGTTCTGGCCGAGTATGAAGTCGAACGCGAACTGCGCGACGCGGTGCCCGGCACGATTTATTCCGGCACTTCCGAGATGCAGCGGAAAATCATAGCGCGTTTGCTGGGGCTATGAAATTTGGTTCGCTCGTTGCCCTCATCGCCGATGCTGCCAGCCGGATCAATCCGGCCAAGCCCGCCGTGGTGAACTCCGATGGTTCGTTGAGTTATCAACAATTGCTTTCCGGTGCGCGGGGCATTGCCGCCACCTTGCGCGAAGCCGGTGTGGGCCGTAATGATCGCGTTGGCATCTGGATGGACAAGACACCCGCCTGCGTCCAGACCATCCTCGGTGTGCTGATGGCCGGAGCGGCTTATGTGCCGCTCGATCCGCGCGCGCCGTGGCGGCGGTGTCGCACCATCGCCCTCGACTGCTGCTTCGCTGCCATCGCCGTGGATGCGCCGAAGCTGGCCTCGCTCGCCGACTTTTTGGAAGGGCAGTCGCCTCGCCTGGTGTTGATCGAAGACCAGACATTGGAACGCACCACTGCCGCACTTGGACCCTCGGACACGATTCGCTCGGAACTTGTTGCCGTGGCTGCCACACGCGACGCAGGTGATTTAACTGAACCGTCGCCTGAAGATCTCGCCTACATTCTTTACACTTCGGGATCGACCGGCACACCCAAGGGCGTTGTTCATACGCACGCTTCGGCATTGGCTTTTACGCAATGGGTCCGGCAGCGATTCGGCATTGTCGCCACGGATGTTTTTTCAAGTCATGCTCCGTTTCATTTCGATCTTTCGATCGCGGATCTCTACGCCTCGCTCGGATCGGGCGCGACCGTGCGGCTGATTTCGAGCACCGAAGGAATGCTGCCACCGTTTCTCGTCAAGAGCATTACCGAATGGAAAATCACGATTTGGTATTCGGTGCCATCGATCCTCGTGGCGATGCTCGACAAAGGCGGAATCGAGCAACACGGTTTGCCGACTTTACGAATCTTGTTCTTTGCTGGTGAAGTTTTTCCCACGGCGCAACTGCGACGCCTGCGTCGCTCGTTGCCCGGTGTGGGTCTTTACAACCTCTTCGGGCCGACCGAAACCAACGTCTGCACTTACTACGAAGTGCCGGCGCAAATTCCGGATGAACTGGCCGCGCCGATTCCCATCGGTCGCGCCTGTGAGCACATGGAAACTTTTGTGCTGGACGACGAAGGACGTGAAGCCGCAGTCGGCCGCGAAGGAACTTTGTGGGCGAAGGGCGGAAACTTGATGCGTGGCTATTGGAACGATCCGGCGCGCACCGAAGCGACGCTGCGGCCCGATCCGCGAGGCAGAACCGGGTTGGCGTATTGCACCGGGGATCGCGTCCGGTTGCACTCGGATGGAAATTACGAATTCCTTGGACGCCGCGATCACATGATCAAAACTCGTGGCTATCGCGTCGAATTGGGCGACATCGAAGGCGCGCTGGCGGGGTTTCCGGGTGTGCTGGAAGCCGTGGCCACCGCGCTGCCGGATCCAGCCATCGGCAACCGGATCGTCGCTTCCGTGGTGTCCCAAACCGGACGTGAGTTGGACATTGCTTCCCTGCGATCACATTGCAAACAATGTCTGCCGATATACATGCTGCCGGATGCAATCGAAGTGCGGTCGGCGTTCCCGCGCACTTCGACCGGCAAAGTAGATCGAACGGCACTGCGCTCCGAATGGGAGCAAAAGAAATAAATTATGGACATCGAAAACGAATTGTTAAAGTTCATCTCCACCCAGGTTGTGCAAGAAGGTGTCGTGGTGGATGAGCCGTTGATTTCTTCCGGCAAGGTGGATTCGCTGGGGCTGGTGGATATTCTTACTTTTGTCGAGCAGCACTATCACGTGGATCTCCTGTCCGCCGGAAACCCCAAGGACTTTGAAAGTGTTCTGACCATCGCCGCTGCGATTCGTCAACGGCAGAGCTGAAGTTTGCCGCAACGCTTCCAGGCGATAGTGCACGTTTTGTGGATGATCCTCACTCCGGAGTGGGCCGGCGAGGCGCCACTGTGACGCGGAGGCGGTGGCCAAAAGCAGCCAATTCTTCAGGCGGCCAGAAGAGCGCGTAGGTGGCGATGCAGTTGAAGAATTCGGGAATGTTCAGCAAAAGCGCCACACCCACGTGGAACGCGGTACCAGCGATCATTGTTGCCTTGGAAGTGGAGCGAAAGTTGAGCGTGAACGGGGCAATCAATTCAAAGATGATTACGCTCCAGCCCAATCCGAAATAAAATATATTCGGCAGGTTTAATGCAGCCAGCCGGAAAGCAAGCGGAGTTCCCCACGCTCCCAAGAGCGTCCAGCGCATCATCTCATGGCCCTGCCAGGCAGGGGCGCTGAATTTCCATAAGCCAGCGCCGAAGTAGAGAAAACATATCTGTAGCCGGATCATTCTGGCAACCCAGTTATTGATTGGAAAGTCCGTGTCTGGAGTAGTCGAAAGCGTTGGCCGTGCCGCCCAAATCGAGTCCAACCTGCCAAAGCAAGCCGTTGTGAGCAGGATCAGGTTCAAACGATCATAGGCTGTGTCTTTCACGGCGAGGTTGAGCAAATAGAAGTAGCCGTAAAACAAGAGCAGCATCGGGGTCGCCCAGCTGGTGCGATAGCCGAGCGTGAAAGCTACGGTAAAAAGCATCCACAGCGCATAGAGGAGAAGCACGACCATTGGGGGCGGAATTGCCGAATGCGGGAGAAGCCATGGCTGCACAACTCCTTCCGTTGAAAAAACCAGGAACAATTTGCCAGCCAAGGAACCAAAATAACCCAGCAAATAAATTCCATAGAGGATGCGAAAGGCCGCCAATGGCTCGGGCCGGGCACCTTGGAACCAAAAGCGATTCCAGTGCGCCATGCAGCCCTCGACAATGGTTGCCAGCCTCCAACCATTCCCGGATGACTCCGGCGGAGGCGTCACACGCGAAGGCGCGGCGTGCTTCAGCGATTTGTGGCGACCACCCAAAATTGGTATTGAGTATTCGTCGGCGTCATCAAGGCGTAGAAGCCTTGTGGCGAACGTGGCCAAGTCCAGCTCTCGATCCCGATCCGATACAGGGGAGCTTCCGGTTGCAGCCGATTGTGTCGGGCGAGAATTTGATCGCCGTACCAAAGCCAGGCACGCCAATGCTGGTTGCGATCCAAGAGGCGGTAGTGCTTGCTTGCCCAAAGCCTTCCATCGCGTTCTCCAAGTGAGAACGGAAAATAATCGACTTGCGGCATTCGCTTCCAGCCCTTGGTGCCCACGGAAGGATCGCCGGTGTATCCCCACAGCATAAGTTCGTGGTTGTTTGTTTCATAATATGAAAATACGCCGAAGATAAGCCAGGCGTCGTAAAGAGAATTTGAAATTGGCAGCTTCGGCGTTCCCCAGCGGGTAGTCATGGGCTGATCAATGACCGCGCAATTGATGTAGATGAACGCGGCAGTCAGAATCGAAAGACCCAATCGCATTAGACACGAGAGCGGTTTCATGACGCTGGCCGTGTGAATTATCACTTCGTCAACCGCTCAACAATGAAATCCACTCCGCACGCGCACTCAAGTTGCATCGCTCCTGCAAGTTCGCGAGCGGCGTACCACCTGAGGCGCATACTCTTCACCAAGATGACCGTGGCACTAATCTCACCTCATGCCAAGTGCCGATCATAAACTCAGACCAAGCGAATGTATTGGAAATCAGGATTCGCATCATTTCCATCGGCCGAGTGCTTATCCAAGTGTTAAAATACTCGGTTCGACTATCTCGTCCAGGCGTTCAACGTCACGGGAACATTGATGGGAACATTAACATTCACCGTGGCCGTGGCTGGGTTTTTGGAGGTGTTGTCGATGTCCAGCGCAACCACGATGGGATCGCCACTATCAGGGGTCAGCACGACATTAACGGGCACTTTGCTTCCAAAGTTTTTCGCCAAGACGGTGACTGGTTGAGTGGGACTCGTGCCATTTGGCAGAAGCACACTCACGGGCGTCACCTGGCCCGCAGGAATGGTCTGACTGCCTACCTGAACAATGTTCAGTTGTGGAGTATTGGTAGAAAGACCGGTAATCAGGAACGTGCCGCGGCTGCCGCTGACACCGGGCCGAATATCGATGCCCATTTGGGTGGCGTCCACGGTGTCGATACGCACGCGGCCGTCACTGGCAGTGCCAAATTGAGTAACGAAAGCCCGCACAATGCCAATCACTGTCGGAGCAACGAAACGAACTGCACCGCCGGAGCCGCCGTTGCCGGTACCAGTATGATTGCCGCCAACACTTTGAACAACGCCACTATTATTGGCGCGACTGAAGTCAATTTTTGTATTCGATGCGATAAGAATGGCACCACCGCCACCACCCCCACCGTTGCCGCCGCCGCCGTTTCCCTGGATCGTGCCTCCACCTCCCGATCCACCGACCAAGGGAATGAGAACCGGGGTCCCATAAGGTTGGCCGTGGTTCGTGCTCGCACCCCAACCCGAACGATAAAGGTAGCCGCCCGCACCGGCACCGGCGGGATTGCTGCTATCCTGAATTCCGCCCAAGCCACCGCCGGGACCAAAGCCTGCCCCTGGTCGCACGGGCCCAAAGCCCGGATGGCCGCCGCCAAAGCCCCCGGGGCCGGGCAACCCGCCGAGCGCGCTGTTTCCCTGGCCACCGCTTATGTCAATTGTTCCGTCAATGAACACGTCGCCCGTGGCCAGCAGATAGACGGGTGTATTCGCAGCATTGGGCGCGAACGTAAGCGTCACGCCCTTCTGGATGTCGATGATCTTGCATTTGAAAACGCCATCGGGCGGCATCTGCAAATGAGTGTTGTTGGTAATGATTAGATCGCCAAACGATCCGTCGCTGCCGGAATCAAAGGGCGTCTGCGCAAGCGCGCTGAACATGCCCGCGACGCCAACCACCAAGGCGGCGGCAAAACGCAGGATCGGGAAGTGCGAGTGAGACTTCATACTATTCAGGTTTAGGTTGGTTTTCATGGTGTCAAAGAGTTGATGATTTGAAAGGTTGAAAAGTTTAGGGGCCAATCTGAAGCGTCACGGGCGGCGTGGCGATGAAAACACCAGTGGCAACGCCGTTCGTCGCCTGGCTGCCGCTCAAGAGCAGAGTCACCAAAGGAGTCGCCACGAACGGCCCGGAGCCAAGCGTTTGCCCTGGCTGAAACCCGGCCAGCAGCATGTTCACCACCGGCGTCGCCACGACCGTGCCCGAGCCAAGGCCCGGTCTTTGCGCTTCCAGTAAGAGACTGACTGGTGGAGTGGCCATCACGGTCGCTGTCAGTCCGCCGGTTGTCGTGGCATCGCCACTGGCCAGCATGTTTACCACGGGGGTGGCGACATAGAGACCCTTCAGCGCCTGATTGGGAACCAGCGGGTCGCTGCCAGAAGTGACTTCCACTTCGTCATTCCACCCATCGCCGTCCGTATCGGGGTTCAGCCAGTCGGTGCCGATTCTGAGCTCGACCGCATCCGGCAGGAAGTCGCCATCGCGATCCAACTGGGCGTCGGGCGTGTTGTTGAATGTCTTTGAGTTCTTGGGATCAAGGCCCAGCATCATCTCCACGCCATTGATCAATCCGTCCCCATCGAAATCATCCAAAGCATCCGGAATTCCGTTGTTGTTCTCGTCGGGGTTATGAGGATCCAAGCCGTATTGCAATTCAAAGGCATCCGTCAACCCGTCGCCATCGCTGTCCAGTCCCGCTACTTCGTCGAACGCCCAGGAAACATCCTTCACGAGCGCGTTGCCCGCCACGTCCGTGATCGTATTATGAATTGTCGCTTGATACCGGCCCGGCGGCAGCGGCTGGCCGAAACTCAACGTCGCGGTTCGGCTCGTGCCATCGTAAGACACCACGCCGACGACCATCTGATCGTCGGCGGTGCCAAAGCGCCGATCCTTGCCGGAAAAGAGCAAGGTAAAGGAATTCGTCGTGAGCGTGGTGGCATCGATGGCTTCGTTGAACGCCGCGCCGATGCTGGTCGCATTGGCCGAGAATCCATTGGAGGTGGGAGGCGTCGGCCCTACCCGCGGCGGCGTGGCATCCGGCACAATCTGAATGGTCTGCACCGGAGTCGAAGTGCGGTTGCCGCCGGTATCGCTGGCTATGGCTTGCACGGTGAATGTGCTTTTGCCAGCGGTGAGCAACGGCGTGAGCATCCGCAATTCAAACGGGAAATTGCCGTCGGTTTCAATCAACTTTCCGTCCACGTAGAATTCGACATTACGCACCTGGACGTCGTCAGTCACATTGGCTGTGAGCACAAACAGTTTCCCTTCCTCCGACCGGTTCTGTGAAAAGTTGGAAACGAGTTGGATGGTGGGCGGCTGTTTTTTATTGTCGTAAGGCAGATAATTGATGACTTGCAAGCCCGAGGCATCGTCCGCGACATAGACCAGCCCGTTGAAGATTGACACTGCGCTGGCCGCTCCGGGCGTTGGGAAAGTGGTTGTGAGCTTGGTGGTTACTTTTGGATCGCTCGTGTCATACAGACTCACATCGATGGCCGCGCCGGCGAACAGGGTGGCCCCCACAACCGCCAGCCCGGAACCGGAACCGTTGAGAACAATTTGTCGCCAACCAAAGGAGACATCACTGGTCGCCTTGATCAACGCCGGACGGTCCGGTGCCGTGAGATCGAATGTGTCGTATCCGTTCCCGTGAACCGTGTAAGCCATGCCGCCACCAACGAACAAGCGCTGGTTTAAGTTGTTGCCGGTTGCGATTGAACTCAAATCAGTCAGCGTCCCGGCGTCAAACTGAATGGCGTGGAGCGCATTGGGCGTAAGTGCGTAGAGCATGTCCCCGCCGAACACAAGATCGACAATCGGCACGGTCTGCAGCAATCGGCTGAGAACCGCTCCGCTCAACATGTCCACCGCGGCAATCGTGCCCGTATCCATGCCAACGATAGCAATATCGCCAGCCGTCGTGACGCTAATGACCTTGCCGCCCAGGAAATTGATCTGCTTTGTAATGGTAGCGGACGCTGGAGTGCTTATATCAATGATTGCCAGCCCTGCCGGACCATCGGCCACGGCGATGAGAGTGCCGAAACAAGCCACGCGCTGCGCATCACCGGGAGTGTCAACCTGCGCGATGTTGACCGGAGCCAGGCCGTTGAAGATGTTGTAAACACCCACGCCGTTGGTGTGCATCGCAACGATGGCCATGTTGTTGATGGCGCAGACATCCACCGCCGGGCCGGGAGTAACTACCGTCGCGATGATGCCAGTCTTGGCGATAAGTCCGCTCAAGGGATCCTGCCCTTGCTGCACCTCCGCGCCGTCGGGAATGCCATCGCCATCAGTGTCCGGGTTGTTCGGGTCCGTGCCCATGATCAACTCGGCATCGTCGGTCAGGCCATCGCCGTCGCTGTCGGGTTGAGTGGAAGGGGCGAGAGTGAACTGGGGGATGTTAAACGTGGAACCTGAGTTCGGCGTGGTCAGGCTTTGCTGCGCCACTTGCAACGATGCAGCCTGTAATAGCATCAGCCGATAGGGCGTGTTGGGGGCGAGGATCAATTGGTCAAACGCATATCCATTCGCTCCCGCCGTGCCTCGTTGCACCACTTTGCCTGTGTTCAAATCGACCACTGCGTAATAGTGAAGGCCGGTTTGGAGGGATTGGGAATACCCAAGGTTTGAATAAAGTGAGATTAGGCAGCAAAGCGCAAAAACCAAGTATTGTCCCAGCCCGCCGACATCTTCTCCAAGAAAACGCAAAGGGCGAAACCGCGATATAATCACGGTCGCAACCGTGTTGCGTTTTTCGTTCGCTACTGAAAGCCCTATCAACATATGTCAGCGTTTATGTCGTTCTTCAGCATTTGTCTTCAAGCTGATCAAGGACAGCCACCGTATTTTTTGCGGAACTTCATGAGTGCGGCATTGCGTTCGTTTTGATCCTGAATTTGGGAAATCTGTTGCAATTTCATACCAGCTTGCAGCTTCTGCAACCCGGTCATATTGGAAGTGTCCGGCATCCAAGTTCTCATGAAGTCAATCGTTTGCTGATCGCGAGAAGCACCGTCCATCGCGACAATCCCGCCAGAAATCGTGCCGCCCGGATCAACGCGCGGGATTTTTGGGCTAACAAATGTATAGGTCGATTGAGCGCTTACATCAACGTAGTGTGAAGAACTCTCCATGGGGGAAACTGGTCCTAGTCCTCCTTTGGTTACATCGCGGTTACTAAGTTGAAAGCCCTTGCTAACGGTAACTCCTTGCCCCACTTGTTGACGAGTGTCTGTATCGTAATAAGTATCTTTGCTCACCGAGTACTGGCCCTTCCCAGGAATATTCAGAGTGCCCGACGTTTGGTAAAATCCACCCGCTTGCCCTGACGTGTCCATGTTAGGGAAATATGCTGCCGATGCATTCAAGCTTCCTCCAGTTGCAGTCGAGGTTCCGCCACCGAAAGTGAGTGTAACCTGCGTTCCATTGGCATCCATCGCAGTTCCGACGCCGACGGAACCTGTTTTTTTACCGGCAGATGCGGACCCACTTATGCCAAGCGTGACCGTAGCGTTATCGCTAGGAGGAGGAGGATCCATCCCCAATGGGTCGGTCAGACTCCAAGGTGAGTTTCCCACGTACGTACTTGCGTTTCCTAGATTGCGCCGATCTCCCCACGCGCCAATCGCATCGCGCGATGTGAAGCGTCCGGCACGCGGATCGTAGTAACGCGACCGATAATCCAGCAGCCCGGACTCGTCATCAAAGTAGCGGCCGGTAAATTGGTAAGGATTACCCACTGCCGAGCCGGCGAGTGTCGAACCGTTTGCCGCAAAAATGGTCGTGGCTCCGTAATCGGCGTAATCGTAGCTTTCAACGACCGCGCCGGCGGCATCTGTCAAGCGCGTCACGTTGAAGAGATCGTCGCTGTGGTAGAAGAAGCGTTGGCCACCACGATCCATCGCCAAAGGTTCATCGACGTAATCGCCGTACGCGTAGCTTGCTTGCATGGAACCGGTGCCATCCTGCTCTTCAGTAATGCGCGAGTTATCGTAGAAGAAACGCACCGTGGAGGAACTGGGGGTACCAATGATCGGGGTGATGTTCACGGTTTTCTCAATCCGCCGACCCAATGCGTCATACCGATAGACGCCGGCCGTGACCACGTTGTTGTACCGCACCATGTGATCATGCACATCGTACTTAATGCTCAACCCGCTCGGAGCAGCTAACACAACATTCCCGTTTTCATCGTAGAGCCGATTGCCCTGCGGCGTAGAGGTATATTGGTTGACGGCTGTGTCGTTCGGTGCCGCCAATGCGGAATTGAGCGTGTAGGTGCCGGCGTCTGGTCCGCCAGTGACGGTCTTTCGATTGCCGACGCCATCGAGGTTGTAGCCGATGGTTTGGATGGGACCTGCGCCAGGTGTCTCAACCGATTGAACCATCCGGTCAATCGAGTCATAACTGAACGCGCGCTTTTCGCCACCGACAAATTGCCGGTCGCGTGAAGTCTTTTGCCAGGTCGGACTCCATCCGAGGGCAAGGTTCTCAAATTGGTTCGCAGCCTGAAACGGCGCGCGCAAGTGAGCCACCCGCGTAACCCGGCGTACGCCGTCGAAGCTAAAGTCGGCCCTGGTCTTGTTCCCGAACGTCTTCTGCTCAATTCGAGCTTCCCCGCGATACGAGTAGCTCGTGATCAGGCCTGATTGATCCGAGACACTTTTGAGCCGCTCGAGTTGATCGAAGGTGTTGGTGATTGTTCGGCCCGAAGGATAAACACTCAAGACTTGGTTCCCGACTGCATCGTGCGCCCACCGCGAAGTCGTGCCATTCAACGTCTCGCGAACCAAAGAAGACAGCGAATCATAATCACGCGTCACGATAGAATCATCATCCTCGGCGTAAACAATTCGCGAAAGTCCATCGTATTTGAAGATTTCAAACGTGGTGTCGTTCACCACACCAGCGCCTATGACAAAGTCGCACCGAACTTTGCGGTTCAGCAGATCGTAAGCGCAAGTCGCCCTGGTTCCGTTTGCGTCCTGCCAGGCAACCACGTTGTTATGCACATCGTAGGACATCTTGTGGAGTGTGCCGTCGGCGTAAGTGGTGGCGACGCGGCGATCCAGCGCGTCATAGCTGTAAACGGTCGCATTGTTGTTGTCATCGATTTGGCTGATGAGTCTCGAATTGTCGTCCCACGTCCGTTGCGTGTGAATGGATCCCACCACCGCCCCGGTGCCGTCGCCTGTGCTGGTCAACACGCGGTCGATGTCCAGCAAGCGGTTCAGTCCATCGTAAGTGTAACGCGCCACGTTGCCGCGCGCGTTGATTTCGCGAATGACGTTGTGCCGCGAGTCGTAGGCAAGCGTGTGTGTGTTGCCGATGTTGTCGCTGGCGCTGACGAGGCGGTCAAGATTGTCGTAGCGATTGGTCGAGATGAATGTTTCATCCGGGGATCCAAGATCAGACTTGTCCACTTCGATCACGCGGATGGGATTGGAAGCCGCGTCGTAAATGTAGGTAATCGTGTTTGCTTTGGCATCGGTGCTCACCGCCAACCGGTTGGCTGTGTCGTACGCCATCTGTGAGGAATGACCATTGTCATTGACCACTTTCACGATTTGCGAATTCGCGCTGTAGGTCGTCATCGTGGTGCTGAGTCCGTCGCCGATTACCTGACCAGTGGCCGTGTCAAAGAAACTCGCGTCAATCTGGACGAGCCGGTTCATCGGATCGAAGGTAAAGCGCGTACCCGCGAGAACAATGTTGTTGGTGCTTCCCACAAGATCCAAGACTTCGCCTTCGCGGCTCACAAAAACTTTGTTTCCGTTGGGATCGTAATTGTTACGAACCACGTTCCCCATCGCGTCGGCAGATACGAGGACCCTGTCGTAACCATCATAAACGAAGCTTGAGAGCCGGGGCGTCGATTCGATCCCGTTTGAAATTTGAACAATGTTCCCGTTCAAATCATAGTCGAACTGATCCGTGGACTGATTCGGTGAGCCGGGCGCACGCGTAATCCGGTACAGCATGTTCCGCTCGTCATACTGCATCTGCAGGACATCATTCGTCTGTCTGCCGCAGGTTGCTTCCCCGCTGCGCGTCAAGGTGCGATTGCGGTTGGCGTCATACGTGTGATCCACCACGATGGTTTTGTTGTTGTCCACCTCCGCCGTGCTCCGCACCATTACGTTCAGTATGTCGTACTGGAAAGTTGTCGTGAAAACGGGGTTCGCCGTTACCAAGCCCTGATCGTCAAAGTTATAAATTTCTTTTTGGATCAAGTTTTCGTTTCCGTCGTACGAATACTCGATGATATAGCGCAAGTTCGATCCATCCGTCACTTCGTGGCCGGTTATCCGCACGACTTCGTCGAGTTCGTTGTAAACGGAGGTGGTTGTGTGCCCGCGGGGATCGGTCACGGCCGTCGGGTGCCCCAATGCGTCGTAGTCGTAGGTTGTTTTCAGCACCAAGTTCGACGAATCGATCGTTTGATCACGCAGGTATCCAAATTGCACACCGTTGGTGTAGTAAGTGAAATCATCACGCCGCCGGCTGCCGTTGCCGTTGTCCGGCCAGGTGTGCGCGATTACCTGCCCAAACTGATTATACTGGTAGGCATGCACGACGCCAGTGACGCGTTCGACCGCGTTGGTCCGATTGCCGAATTGATCGTAAGAATAGAAGACCTGATTGCCGCGGCCGTCTTGATAACGGGTGACAAAGTTGAAACCGCACCCGCAACTGCCTAATCCCGTCGCATAATCGTATTGTTCCTCAATCATTGTTTGGTCACCCACCGGCACGTGCGTGCCAGGGAAAAATCGTCGGAAGCGCAGGTTACCACGCGTCTCTGTGGCTGCGGCTGGATTGAGATCCCCTTCATAGACATACTGGACAAAGTTGCCGTTCGGACGCTGTTCCTGTGTGACCAAGGCATCGTTGTTGTATGCGTAGCGCCATTCGTAATAAGGCGGATCGTTTGTGCGCAGAGGATTCTGTGGCCGGTTACTGACGGCTGTCACGGGCAGGTTCGGATCTGCTCGTCCGGAGAAGTCGCGTCGGATTACCAGCCGGTTGCGTGAATCAAAGAAATGCTCGCTGACATTGCCAACGCGGTCGTTCACAATCGTCTGCATGACCGCAAAGTTGTTCGCGGCGCTCGCCACGAGTGGCACATAGACAAAATGCGAGGTTTCACCTGGATTGCCCCATGTTTGCGCAATGACCCGATCGTAGAACGGACTGGCCGTATTTGTCGTGGCACCGTACACGTTGCGCAAATAGAGTTGTCCTTTGGCATCGGTGGCCGTCAACAGATTGTGGTTTAATTGATCATCGGCATTGCCGCGCGTGTAGGTGTAAACCGTCGTTTTACCACTGAGGAAAGTGTTTCCTGGCGCTCCAACTGTAACCGCCGGTGTGGTGACTGACTTCAAATCACCGAATGCGCCATTCACATCGTTTGTGCTGTAGTACGCGTACGTAACTTGCCGGCCGGTGAAGTCGGTAACGGTTTGCAGAAAGCCGTTCGTATCATAAGTGAAGCCAATCGAACGGTTCAAAGTGTCGATGACGTTGGTTAGGGAACCGGCGGAATCATACTGGAACTGCATCGTGTTCCCGTTGCGATCGCTGAGGTGACGCAATTTGCCGTCCACCGGATCGCCGATGAAAGGATTGAAGTTCCACTTTCCCTGGTTTTCAAAATAAACGGAAAGCGAACCATCTGACTCCAACTGAATCTTACGGAAGAATTCCTGCCGCACGTACGTTCCGTCCGGTTGCAAGCGATAGAGATCCAGCCGACCGCCTCCGTCACTTAGGATAAGGTCAGTCCCAGATTGTTGGAGACTGACGTCATACGAATGCTGCCAGTTGTACCCCATGACAGTAAAAGGCCCTGTTTTTGAGCGATAGGTTCTGGCCCAGACAAAATCGATGCCACGTCCCGCGATATGCAAGTCTTCGACCTGCAACTGTTCTTCACCGCTAAAAAGCTGAACGGGATCGCCCGACGAACTGGCAGGTGGGCAAGGTTTCGGATCCGGCCCGGGATCGGGACCAGGTTTGGGACCAGGTCCTGCGCTAGGCCCTGGCTCGGGTCCAGGAGAAGGACTCGGATCAGGCTTGGGGCCTGGTCCCGGTTTTGGCCCAGGCCCTGGCTGTGGTCCAGCGCTAGGACCAGAATGAGGACCAGCGCCCGGTCCGCCGGGACCTGCGCCCGGTGGAGGATCGTTAGGCCCTGGAGGTTGATCGTGATTATCAGGGGTCGGGCCCACGAATGGACCCACGCCAGGACTTGGCCCTGGAGAAGGGCTGGGGCCAGGCGTTGGACCAGGGGTCGGTCCTGCGAGAGGCCCTACTCCCACACCGGGGCTTGGTCCAGGCGCCGGACTTGGACCCGCACCCGGACTTGGACCCGCGCCCGGACTTGGACCCGCGCCCGGACTTGGACCCGCGCCAGGGCCACCACCAATTGGTCCGCAGCAGCCGGAAGTGCCCGGACGCGTGCCGTGCCAGCCGGGTGCAATGATGCCCACTCCGGGATCGGTGCAGACGAGGCGGCCATCGGCTGACACCGTGGCGGAGCCTTCAATTTCCCAGCGTCCAGTGTCGTGATTAAAGCTCCAGAGGGCGCTCTTGGCTCCCGGCGGCAAAGGAAGTCCGGTTTCAGGGTCGGGAAGATTCGGAAAACACGCCGGCACCGGCGTCGCAAAATTCTGCCCGCCATCGGTTTGAATTGTGACCACATCTCGAATGTCCAAGCCCAACGGCAACGGACTGGGCAAGCGATCGGGCGGCACGGGCGCAATGCCCACCATCCCGCCGCGGACACCGTTCTCACTGAACAGCGCTCCGGCGGGAACGCTGATCGAAACACCAACGAATTGAGGATTCGCCGCCAAGAATCCCGGTTGGAAGGCCAAGGTTGTGGTTCCGCTGGTATTGATCGGTGCCAAGGTGCCCTTGGGTATGCGCGGCAGGTAAATCGTCGGCAAGTTGACTTCCTGTCCGGCCTTGCCTTCCCATTTTTTCCCAACGTTCGGATAATAGTCCAAGTCCGGATAGCGCAAGCCGTTCTTCACATCAACAACGGTTCGGCCATCGATGTGGACAAAGAATGGCCCGGCGGGCACCGGCTCCAGCCGGAAATTTCCCAACGCGTCAGAAACCACCCGCAATGATTCTTCCTGGCCATCGACGGTGATCGTCACGCCACTCAGTGGCGAGTTGATAAACTGGTTGGTGCTGCCGGCCACCGGCTGAAGTTGCGAGGCGAAGATGCGCCCGCAAATTGCGGTGGCCGACAGCGGTGAAAGGCTGATCGTATCGAAATCGACATAACCGGTGCCGCCGTAGTAGCCATCGCCATTGGCGTCGATCGCTTTGCCGCGTGCGTCCAGAATGGCATCCCCCAGGATTGTCACCCGGATACGCGCGCTGCCTGGCAGCGGCTCCAGGTAGAAGAGCGTGGCGGACTGGCGATCGTCGGCAATTTCCACGCGAGAAAGGATGCGGCGGGCACCATAGGTGGCGAAAAACTCGTTGGTGGTTATGGCCGTGCCTGGCGAAAGCGGGGTATTGAATCTAAGGACCGTTTCGCGGGTTACACCCACATCCGTGGCACCGTTGCGGGGCGAAGTGGTGAAGGTGGTTACGGGCGGGTTGTTCGGATCGTAGGCCGTGTAGGTGATGGAAGCCGACTTAACAATCGCACCGACATTATCGGTGACGCGAGCAAAGAGTTGGTAAATACCCGGCGTGCTGTTGGTCCACTTAATCGTGTAAGGCGGTGAGAAAACCTTGCCAAGTTTAATTCCACCCGCAAGAAATTCGACGGACGCCACCGCTCCATCCGCATCGCTCGCCATAGCGGTCAGCGTGGTTACCGTTGGCACCGGAGCGGCCGCTCCGTCATTCGGGCTGACAAGTTGCACGACCGGCATCAGGTTGCCGCCCCCGGCCGCGCCAATTCTCGTGAGCCGGTAAAAGCGTGTCTGGCTTGAGGCCGGGACAGTGGCCACAAAAAGATTGTTCTGGCGTTTGGGGGACACCAAGGCGGGACCCCAGCGCACATCGGGAGCGAGGGTGATTTTTTCCTGGAGGACAAAGCCGGCCGCCGAGGCCGGCCAACTAAGTTGAAATTGCTGGTTCGGCAGTGCCGTGATGCTGAGTTGTGGAGCGTCGGTTGACTGAGCAGACGCCACCAATGCCCCGAAGAAAGACAAGCTCAGAATTGCTTGAAGCGCAAAGAAGCGTTTAGCCGCGCAAACTGCTTGATGAAGGAATTTTTCGCGTCCGAATTTTCTGTTGTCTGCCGGAACTCCTTTTTGGGTACGACAAGCGATCACAAATTTCGACAAAATGGGCATCGGGATTTCTTTAATGTAGAAGGAACCGAAAAAAGACAAGAAAAAATTCAAACATTCCATCAACATTTTTTGCAGCGCCGATTTTTTGAGCTTCCAGCACTGACTCCAATCAACCTGGTGGATTTTCGGCGATTATTGCGCCCCAAGTTTCAACGGCTGGGCCGGAATTTCATTCACGCTTCCGCGCCGATAACCCTGCAAATCCAGCGTGACATGAACATAGCCAATTTTTTTCAAAGCCGCGGCGACGCGCGCATGTGCGCTGTCGCGGATGAATTTCGGCAACTCATCGAGGCCGACTTCGATCCGGGCGAGGTGGGTGGTGGCGGCAGAATTCGGCGCGTCCGCTTGAATTTCTTGACCGGGTTGGCTCGGCTGAGAATTTGGAACGGATAATTTAAAACTCATTTCATGATGCCGCACCCGCACGTCGTAAAAGCCGAGATCGTGCAAAACATTTTCCGCCGCTTCGATCATGCGCAACTTCTCCGGTGTCACGGCTTCGCCGTACGGGATGCGCGAACTCAAGCAGGCCATCTGCGGCTTGTCCGCCGTCGGCAGGCCAAGTTGCGCGGACAACTCGCGAATCTCCGCCTTGGTCAGGCCCGCTTCCTTGAGCGGCGCGCGCACCTGGAACTCCGCCGCCGCCTGCGCGCCGGGCCGATGATCGCCGACATCGCTCGCGTTTTCGCCGTAAGCAATCACCTTGAAACCTTCCGCGCGGGCGAGCGGCGCCAACTCGGTAAAGAGTTCGTGTTTGCAGAAATAACAACGGTTGTTGGGATTCGCGAGATAATCAGGATTGTCAAACTCGCTTGTGCGCACGACGCGAACGGGGAATTGAAATTTCTCAGCAATCGCAAGCGCGCCCTCCAACTCGCGTCGCGGCAGGCTGGGCGAATCCGCAATCACGGCGAGTGAGCGCCCACCCAAAACCTCGTGCGCCACGTACGCCAGAAAGACCGAATCCACACCGCCCGAATAGGCGACGACGCAGGAGCCGTAGGATTTCAAACATGCTCGCAATTGGTCGAGTTTTTCCGAAGTCACGCCGACAAGCTGCCATCCGCGAACAAAGTTGTCGAGGAAGTCCCGGCACGGTTAAAAAATTCCGCGAATGAAAATTACGCAACGATCGCGACGGCCACAACGTCAAGCCGCGTCGGCCAATGATTTTGGAAATCAGAAACTCAGAACGCTTTGGACCGATTTTATTTCCTGGTTTCCAAAGTTCCAATTCGACTTCGAGTTGTGCTGATTCGCACCCTCTGAATCATGAATTGCGCAAAGCAAGAATTTCTGCTTTGCTCCAAGAAACGCCCTTCGCAATTCATAGATGAGCAGAACCCGCGAACTAAAAAGAGTTTCGGTTTTCGCCTGGGCAACTTTGCTTGGCGCGATGCTCCACGCTTCCGTCGCAGTCGTGGCCACGACCTTGCCGGCTCGGTACTTCGAAATGCTGAACACCGGTGTCGCCCGAATCGAGAAACGCCTGGCGACTGAGCCAGCAGCGGATTTGCAAACGCTGGAGTCCCTGGCAGGGTGGAAACATTTCCCGTCCGCGATCCTGGTCGCGTCGGTGCTCTACACGCAGCCGTATCCGGCCAACGCGCGGCGAGGGGACGCGAAGCTCCTCGAGCTCGCGAAGCAAATCGGCGACCTGCTGGCAAACGAACACGCGCAAGGACGCTACACTTCGCGGCTCGATCATCATCGAGACACCTACGCCTGGCTCGAAGGTTATCGTCTCCTGGAACGCGAACTCGGAGCCGCTCAAGGCCTCCGGTGGCGCGGCGCATTGACGAATCTCATCTCGGCGCTGGCGGCGGACGTGGCGGAAAAACAGGACTTCCCGTGGTATCAGTCGCCGTTCATTAGCACTTCGCCCAATCATTACGCGCTCTGGTCGAAGACTGTTTTCCTGGGAGGCAAGGTCTTTGGAAACGAGGAATGGCAGCGATTGGGCGCGCGCGTCCTCCACCGCTTCGTAACGGAAGAACAAGCGCCGGATGGCTATTGGGGCGAGTGGACCCGCAATGGGCCGACGACTGGCTACGATTATCTCACGTCGGCGGCTGTCGCCCTTTACTATGAACACAGCCACGATCCTGCGGCGCTCGAAGCGCTGCGCCGCTCGACCGACTTCCACAAATTCTTCACGTGGCCCGACGGCACACCCGTCGAGACGATCAACGATCGCAATCGTTACTGGAGCGTTTCGCCGTGGGGACACTTCGGCTTCTCGCACTTCGCGGATGGACGGCGCTACGCGGAGTTTCTCACGGGCTTTCTGGCGAAAAACGAACTGGACCTCGAGTCGCTCGGACGCATCGCCCAGGATGCGCTCTATTTCCACGAAGGCCCGACGGCACCCACTCCACAGGACGAGGTGCATTACGCTTACCAACTGTCTGTGCCGGCGGGCATCCGCAAACGCGGGCCGTGGGTGACCTGCTTGTCCGGGCTTATCTCGACGCCGACGACAAGCCGGTGGTATCTTGACCGGCAAGGCCACTTGAGCGTGTTTCACGAAAAGCTCGGCCTCATCGTCACGGGAGCGAATTCGAAGAATCAACCGGAGCTGGCCTCCCTCACGGAAACAACCAGTGGTCGCGTCGTGCATACGCCCACCAGCAGCCGGTTGACGATGGCCGACGATGCCGACCGCCTGGCCCTCGCCTACAATTCGTTCTTCGCTGTGCTGGAAGTTCCGCCGGCTTCGGACAAACGGCAGGAGTTTCGGTTCATCATCACCCCGACCGGGCGAATGGCCGAAGGAGGGTTGAATCTGCAACTCATCCTCAAGCCCGGCGAGACACTTGAAACCGCGGCAGGACGAAAGGTGATGCTTGACGAGAAGACAATTCGCTGGAACACAGAAGACGTGGGCAACTCGATCCGACATCACGGCTGGAAGCTCACGCTTCCACCCGGCGCGCGTCTGACGTGGCCGATCTACCCGTTCAACCCGTATCGCAACGGCCCGGAGACCGATCTCGCGCAAGCCGTCGGGACGGTGTCTTTCGCGTTAAGCGGCCGCCAAACGATCACCTTCGCCGTGGAGGCAAACGAATGAACTACACCGTTATCATGAAACTTATCCGTGATCACCACCGGACGAAGCACGCAGTTTGGCACGACCACGCACGGTTGGCAGATCGGGCGTTCACCTTGATCGAATTGCTCGTCGTCATTGCCATCATCGCCATCCTGGCGAGCATGCTCCTGCCCGCGCTGGCCAAAGCGAAGGAAAAGGCCAACCGCACTTTCTGTGTCAACAACCAGAAGCAACTGGGGCTGGCGATGCACATGTATGCCGATGACAATCAGGATCAATTGGCCTTTCCCCAGTACTTCAATCAAGTCGCTGACGGACCAGGATGGTTGTACTTGCCGCTGGCCGGTGGCGGAATCTGGGGTGGCCGGGCACCCGACCCGACGAAACCGCCTTACTCGACCAACTTGAATCTGGCGTATGAGAGCGGTGTATGGTGGCCCTACACGAAATCACCCGGGAGTTACCGGTGTCCCACCGACAAGACCAATGCCCCTTTGTGGAGGTTGCGCAACAACAAACTTTCCACCTACGTGATGAATGACGCAGTGGTCGCCCGCGGCCGGCTTCTGGGCCAGCGGCCCAACACCTACAAGCTGGGCGTCTTCAGCCCGTCGGCCTATCTCGCATGGGAACCCGACGAGCGTCCGCCGTTTGGGCCGAACGCTTACGATGACGCGTGCAACAGTCCTGATCCGGATGACAATGGCGGCGTGGGCCGGAGGCATAACGGCGCCGTCACCATGGGTTTTAGTGGGCACGTGGACGTGATCAACTTCCGTAAATGGGAAGCGGAACAGCGCCGCAAGCCCGGCTTGCTGTTTTGCAATCCCTTCACCAAAGATGGGCTGTGATCATAATTCAAGGGTTGCCAATACTCCGTTTAAGAGCCTGTCTGAAAAATCATGCTTACTGAGGAATTAAGCCAGTCGGCGGAGTTGAATGCGTATCATGGCGATATAGATCCAGGCTTCGGCGC
>JACPZS010000220.1 GCA_016195385.1 Verrucomicrobiota bacterium | reverse complement strand
TGGACCGCGTGCTGGGCGGCACGTTTACCAACGCGGGTCCGGAAGTTGCCGGCGTTCCTGCGCTCGCTTTGCAAGCCGGCTCACCGATCGAGCATGCCGACTTCACTTTCGCGCCGATGCCAACTGGGACTTGGCGGCACTACACGATGCTCGAGAATGGCCTGGCCCACGACCTGGTCTGGACCATCCATCGTGACGCGGATGGAATCATGTGGTTCGGCACGGATGGCGGAGTATCGCGTTTCGATGGCAAGACGTTCCAGAGTCTGACGCGGAACGATGGCTTGCTGAACAATCAGATTTTGGCTGTTCATCGCGACGGCGATGGCACGATGTGGTTCGGGAGTGTCGCCGGTCTGACTCGCTTTGATGAGAAGCCTCGTCGATTCACTAACTTTACGACCAACGACGGTCTGCCACGCCAGATTGTTTACAGCATCGCCCACGACTCGACGGGTGCGCTTTGGGTCGGGAGCTGGAAAGGTATCTCACGATATGTCAGGGGGAAATTCGAGTCGGTAACTAATGGCATAGGCACACCTTTCATACTGCGGATACTGGTCGATGGCAAAGACCAGGTCTGGGCTGCTGGAGGCGGAGGTCTTTGGCGCTACGATGGAGTAGCCTTTGTAAACTTCATCGCATCCACCGACATTCCGGGGGGCGGACGTGCGCCCATCCATTCTGATTCCAAGGGCAACTTCTGGTTCGGCCATGGGAAAGGCGGCCTTTGGCGTTATGATGGGAAGACCATCACGCAGTTCGAGGGCAAAGACGGTGTTCCCGACGACGGCAAAGTGGAGGGAATCGCGAGCACGCCTGATGGGATTGTTTGGTTGCGGACGATGAAGGGAAATCTGTTCCGTTACGACGGGACTAACTTCTTCAACTTCCCGGTCCCCGATGGTCTTCTGGCGGTTGGTGGCAATGTCTTTTGCGAGACGAACGGCGTCATCTGGTGCCCTTCAGGAAATGGGGCTTGGCGGTACGACCCTGCGACCTTCCGCCAGTACACGGCCAAGGACGGGCTGCCCACGAACAACATTCTGGCGCTGAAAAAGTCCAGCGACGGCGCGCTATGGCTGGGGACAGAGGTTGGAGCCTGCCGCTTTGATGGAAAGGCGTTTGCCACGTTCGCCACCGCAGAAGGCCTGGCGGCCAACCACGTGCAAGCCGTCGAAAGCGCGCCCGGTGGCGTGATGTGGTTCGGCACGACCAACGGTCTGTCGCGCTACGACGGGACAAACTTCGTCAACTTCACCACGGCGCATCATTTGCCGGATAACGGAATTCTCGCCCTCCGTCGAACGGTGGATGGGAGTCTTTGGATCGGCACAACCAACGGACTGGGAAGCTATGATGGGCATGAATTCCATAAACCGAAAACGACGAACGAGATCCGCCACAGCGAGGTTTCAGGAATCGAAGGTACTTCCGATGGCGTCTTGTGGTTGCGCCACCGACGCTGGAGCACGGATGGCATCACGCGATACGCTGGCGAGCGCTTTGAACACTTCACAACTGCGGGCGGATTGGCTGACGACCTGACTTACTCAATCCAAGGCAAATCCGACGGCACGCTCTGGGTGGCCAGCGCTAGTGGATTGACACGTTACGATCCGTTGAAAAAGCAGTTTAACTTCGTGCCCACGGAAAGCCGATTGGGGCTGAGTTCCGTCAGCGCCATGTACAGCGACGCAGCGGGGTGGCTCTGGCTTGCCACGGGAAATGGCGTCGTCTTTTACGATGGCACCACGTGGTCTTCACTGGATGCGCGCGACTGGGGGATTCGACGCAAGGACGGCGGCGCTCTTAAAGTGAACGCCATCGATGATGGGACGGACGGCGAGATGTACTTTGCTACGGATGCAGGTTTGCTCCGTTACGTAAGAAAGAAAGCGAGACCGACGCCTCCGCGCCTTCGCCTTGAGAACAATCAGGTTGATTTCGAACCTGGAGCGGATCCACCGATCATCGCGGGAACACCGATCAGAGTCAGGAGTGACACGATTGATTTTGATACCATTCCGTCAAAACGGCAGTACCGCTACAAGGCGATCGCGGGAGTGGCGACTGAAATGAAAATCCTCGAACCCGGCCAATGGTCCACCGCCAGCGTGGACACGGAATTCCTGTGGGCCACGAATCGGGTCGGGCGGTTCACTCTGGCGGTCCAATACATTGACCGTGACCTGAACTATTCCCAGCCCACGCTGGTCGTGTTGACCATCGTGCCGCCGTGGTACCTCAACGCGCGAATCGCTGGACCCTTGGGCCTAGCGGTGTTCGGATTGATCGGTGTGTCCTGTTTTTCAACGTCGCGCTACGTCAGCAAACGCCGGGAGGCTGTGCGGCTGCGCGAGCGCCTGTACGCCGAGGAGCATCAAGCCCGCGAAGCCGCACAAGCCGCCGCGCTGGCGCTGTCCGCGAAAAACAAGCAACTCGAATCCGCGCGCAAATCAGCCGAAGAAGCAAAAGCGCTGGCCGACTCGGCGAACCAAGCCAAGTCACAATTCCTGGCGAACATGTCGCACGAGCTGCGCACGCCGCTCAACGCAATCATCGGTTACAGCGAGATGGTGGTGGAAGAGCTCGAAGACATGGGCGACACGGCGCTGACTCCCGACGTGCAAAAAATCCACGCGGCGGCGAAACACCAACTTGGCCTCATCAACGACATTCTCGATCTTTCGAAAGTGGAGGCGGGCAAGATGACGTTGCACGTCGAGGAATTCGACGTGGCGAAACTCGTGCGCGAAGTCGAAGCGACGGTGCAGCCGCTCATCACCAAGAACGCGAACAAGCTCGAAGTGAGTTGCGCGAGCGATATCGGCACGATGCGTGCCGATCAAACAAAAGTGCGGCAGGTGTTGTTCAATCTGATTAGCAACGCGGCGAAGTTCACGGAGAAGGGGACGATCCGGTTGGAAGTGAGTCAAGGAGCGGGAGAGCGAGCGTCCACGCGAGCTGTGGAATCATCGGCGCATACGACGAACGAGATCGGGGTTCGCGAGGACGCTCACCCTCCCGGCATGGAATTCCGCATTTCAGACACCGGCATCGGGATGACGCCGGAGCAACTCGCCAGACTTTTCCAGGCGTTCTCGCAGGCGGACGCGAGCACGACACGGTGGTACGGCGGCACGGGGTTGGGTCTGGCGATCAGCCGCAAGTTCTGCCAGTTGATGGGCGGGGATTTGACGGTGACAAGCGAGCCTGGCAAAGGTTCAACTTTCATCGCCACGCTGCCAGCCGAAGTGAAATTGGTCACGGAGGAAGTTTTGTCCACGACGCGAGTTCAGCCCGCGGCACCAGTGGGTGCAGCGACGGTGCTCGTGATTGATGACGACGCGACGTCGCGCGATTTGATCGAGCGCGTACTGCGCAAGGAGGGTTTCAACGTCGAACTGGCGAGCAGCGGTCAGCAAGGAATCGAACTGGCGCGGCGGCTGAAGCCGGCGGCGATCACGCTCGACGTGATGATGCCGGGCATGGACGGCTGGGCCGTGCTCGCCGCGCTCAAGGCCGACAAGGAGCTGGCAGACATTCCCGTGGTGATGGTGACGATGGTCGATGACAAGAGCGTCGGGCTGGCGCTGGGCGCGTCGGATTATCTCGTGAAGCCGATCGACTGGTCGAGGTTGATCGCGGTGCTGACGAAGTTTCGCAAGTCGGCGCAACCCGTGCTGGTCGTCGATGACGATGCGCAGGCGCGCGACATGATGCAACGGGCGTTGCGGCGCGAAGGCTGGGCGGTGGTCAAGGCGGAGAACGGCCGCGTGGCGCTCGAATGTGTGGCGAAGGCGGTGCCATCACTGATCCTGCTGGACTTGATGATGCCGGAGATGGATGGCTTCGAATTCATGCGCCAGTTGCGGTTGCGGCCGGAGTGCCAGCAAATTCCAGTGGTAGTGGTGACGGCGAAAGACATCACGGAAGAAGATCGACGGCGGCTCAACGGACATGTTATCGAGATTCTGCAAAAAGGGACTTTCGGTGCGGATGAGTTATTGAACGAAATTCGCCGGCTCGTGGAAGCGCGCGTGAGCGTGCCCAAGCCGGTGGTGGTCTGAGCGCGCGAGGAAAATTTATGGCGAAGATACTTTTGGTCGAAGACAACGAAATGAATCGCGACATGCTTTCGCGGCGGTTGGAACGCCGCGGCCACACGCTCGTCATGGCCGTTGATGGCGGGCAGGGCGTGGCGCTTGCGAAGAGCGAGAAGCCGGATCTAATTCTCATGGACATGAGCCTGCCCGTGCTCGACGGCTGGGAGGCGACCAGGCAGATTCGCGCGATGCCGGAGACGAAAACGATCCCGATTATCGCGCTCACGGCGCACGCGATGGCGAGTGACGAGGAGCGGGCGCGCGAGGCGGGCGCGGATGATTTCGACACCAAACCCATCGAGTTGGGGCGATTGTCGGAAAAGATCAATGCGCTGTTGGGGCGCAGCGCGCCGGCGCAATCGTGATGAAACAACGACGGTCAGCCAAACCTAAGGCCGCGGCCGGAACGCTGCCGCGCGAGCACGCGCCGGATCGTTTGGCGCAAATCCGCCACGATTTGCGGACGCCGGTGGTGCATGTGCTCGGTTACAGTGAACTCTTGCAGGAAGTCGCCGAAGAGCGCGGGCTGAACCAGTTCATCCCCGATTTGAAGAAGATTCAGATCGCTGGGAAAAATCTGGTCAACCTGATCAACGAGTTGCTTTCGCCGGCGCGCGTTGAGGCGAAGGACATTGACCTCCGGCACATTCATTCGGAGTTGCGCACGCCGCTCAACCACATCACGGGGTATTGCGAAATCGTGCAGGAACTTGCGGAGGAAACGAAGCAAACCGATCTACTCCCGGATTTGCAGAAGATTCATCTGGCTTCGCGGAATTTTTTGACATTGATCGAAACGCTGCTCGTGCCCGCCAATTTTGCCGGAACAGCGGCACCGAAGCCAGCCGCGCACTTCGAGCGGCAACAGGTCGCGCCGGCACCGCGACGAACGCGCGACGCGACGCCGCGCGAACGTGGCGCGATCCTCGTGGTCGATGACGATGAAGGCAATCGCGACGTGCTCAACCGCCGCCTCAGCCGCCAAGGCTACGACGTGACGCTGGCGGAGAACGGGCCGCAGGCGCTGCGGCTCCTGCGCAAAGGGAAATTCGATCTCGTGCTGCTCGACCTCATCATGCCCGTGATGGATGGCGATCAAGTGCTCGCAAAAGTCAAAAGCGATCCCAAGTTGCGCCACCTGCCGGTCATCATGCTTTCGGCGGTGGATGAACTCGATAGCGTCGTGCGCTGCATTCTCATGGGCGCGGAGGATTTTCTCTCGAAGCCATACAATCCGGTGTTGCTGCAGGCGCGCATCGGCGCGTGCCTCGAACGGCAACGCCTGCGCGAACAAGAACAGGCACACTTGCAGCAGATTCAAACGGAGCAGGCGAAATCGGAAGGACTGCTCCTGAACATCCTGCCGAAGGCAATCGCTGATCGGCTCAAGCTGGGTGAAAGCACGATCGTGGACAGTTTGCCCGAAGTCACGGTGCTGTTCGCGGATCTCGTCGGTTTCACCGAACTGGCGGCGCGGATTTCATCCGAAGAAATGGTGCGGCTGCTCGACGATATTTTTTCGACGTTTGACCGGCTCGCGCAGGCCCAAGGGTTGGAGAAAATAAAAACCATCGGCGACGCCTACATGGTGGTCGGCGGCTTGCCCCTGCCGCGCGCGGACCACGCGGTGGCCATCGCCGAACTCGCGCTCAACATGCAGACAGCCGTGCGCGAATTTTTTGTGGGCTACAAGACGCCGATTCGAATCCGCATCGGCATCAACAGTGGTCCCGTTGTCGCGGGCATTATTGGCAAGCACAAGTTTGCTTATGACCTTTGGGGCGACACGGTGAATATCGCGAGCCGGATGGAATCGCACGGTCAGCCCGGCCGCATTCAAGTGAGCGAAGCGACTTACGCGCGATTGCGCGACAAATACCAGTTCGCGGATCGCGGCCGCATCGAGATTAAAGGCAAGGGCGTGATGGCGACTTATTTTCTCGAAGGCCGAAAGCGCTGACGCACATTCCGTGTCTCGCGCTCCGCCACTCGGAGCTGAGTTCAGGCGAAAACTCAAGCTCATTCCTGTGGTCGAGTTGAAGGAAATCCCGTCACGGGGTTCGATTTGTGGCCGAAGGAGGCAGCCGTTTTCCTTTTGCGTTTGGGGTTGTTGTTGTTGCAACATGGCGGCCATGATTCTTGCCAAGCAACTTCAACGCGAGCCTGGCCAGCAGCATTTTTCCCCATGACCAAAACTCCAAAACCGAAGTATCGCCGCGTGCTTCTTAAATTAAGCGGTGAAGCCTTGGGCGGCGCGGCGGGCATCGGCATCTCGCCCGAAGTCGTTCACGACATCGCCGACCAAATCCGCGAAGTGCGCGAACTGGGCGTCGAAATTGTCATCGTCATCGGGGGCGGCAACATTTTTCGCGGGTTGCAAGGCAGCGAACGGGGCATCGAGCGGGCAACCGGCGATTACATGGGCATGCTGGCGACCGTCATCAACGCGCTCGCGCTGCAAGACGCCCTGGAAAAAATCGGCGTGCCGACGCGCGTGCAGAGCGCGATCTCAATGTCGCAGGTGGCCGAACCATTCATTCGCCGCCGCGCGGTGCGCCATTTGGAAAAGGGCCGCGTCGTCATTTTCGGCGGCGGCACGGGCAATCCATTTTTTTCCACCGACACCGCCGCGGCGCTGCGCGCGAATGAAATTGGCGCGGAGGTTATTTTGAAAGCGACGAAAGTGGATGGCGTTTACGACAGCGATCCGAAGAAAAATCCCAACGCGAAACGCTACACGCAAATCAGCTACCTTGAAGCGCTCCAGCAGCAGCTCAAGGTGATGGATTCAACCGCGTTCTCGCTCTGCCTGGACAACAAGATGCCGATCATCGTGTTTGATTTGTTCAAGCCGCATAACATCAAACGCGTCGTGCTGGGGGCGAAAGTGGGCACGCTGGTGACGAGTTAGCGAAGCGACACGCGCTGATTGGCGCTGGTTAACATGATCCTCGGCACCGGCATTGACATCATCGAAGTGGAACGGATTCGCGCTTCACACGAAAGGTTCGGCGAACGATTTTTGAAACGAATTCTGCGCCCGGCGGAAATCGCGTATTGCTTGACGCACAAAAATCCCGCGCCGTTTCTGGCGGCCCGCTTCGCGGCGAAGGAAGCGGTTTCCAAAGCGTTTGGCACCGGCATCGGCGCGCAACTGGGCTGGCAGGACATCGAAGTCAGGCGCAAAGAATCCGGCGAGCCGTTCGTCGTTTTGCACGACGACGGGCAGGCGCTTTGGGCGGCTCGAGGGGCGACGAAAATTCATCTAAGCCTTAGCCATACCGCAAACTACGCCGCAGCAATCGCCATTTTGGAATAACCGCCAGGAACTTTACGCCAACGCAAACGAGAGTCCTTCAATTTGAGAAACTCAAGCGGGATCCAAATTTGTAAAATACGCTCGCCTTTTCAATGGTTTCCAGTCAAAGTCCGCACACACGTCATCGGGAATGCTGGCACCGTTATAGGACTTTGAAGCGTGCGATTGTGCGAATCCGCACCCAGCGACTTGGAGCGGATTTTTGCTTCCGGACGTAAATCATGAAGCGGAAAATTTTTAATCGAGGCAGCCGCCAGGTATTTTGGCGGACGCTCATATCAGCTTTCTTTTGGCAGATTATCCGCTCTCCACGGCTGGCTGCGGAGGATCAACTTGCCTACAAGTACGAGAATTATCGCGAAGAGCGAGGCCGTGTTCAGGTTGCCACCAGCGCTTTACTCTTCGAGACGGCGCTTACCTCATCCTTTAGTGCGAAAGGAGAGTTTGTTTACGATGCGATTTCCGGTGCGACCCCCACAGGAGGACCGCCGCCGCCGGGCAGTTCGGAAGTCCCCGTCGTGAAGATTAAAGATGTGCGCACTGCCGGCACGCTCGAACTCAAGCAGCGTATCGGCCGTTACAGCATTGCGCCGCAAGTGGCCTACAGTATCGAGGATGATTACGAGTCGTATGGCGTGGCATTGAATCAAAGCCTGGATTTCAACCAGAAGAACACCACGCTGAATCTGGGCCTCGGGCACAACTTTGATCGAGTGCTGCCGGCCTTTTCGTTGCTCGAGTTCACAGAACACAAGGACACGACCGACATCCTGCTCGGAGTCACTCAAATATTAACTCCGGGAACATTGCTGGCCGTGAATTTCACTTACAGCTATGCGGAAGGGTATTTAAGTGACCCGTACAAAGGCGTGCATTTTGATGCGTATCCCGATCCCAGCACCTTGTTTCCAGAAAATCGCCCACGGCACAAAAACAAACAAATCGCCTTGGTTTCTCTGACACAATACGTCGAGGCCGCCGATGCAAGCATTGAATTGACTTACCGCTTCCATCACGATTCTTTTGGAATATGGGCTCACACGGCCACCGCGGCTTGGTTGCAGAAACTTGGCAACCACGTCGTCTTGGAACCGATGGTCCGTTATTACAACCAGACGGCTGCTGATTTTTATAGTGTCCGGTTTGGCGGCGATCCTTCGGAATCGTTGGAAGGGGTTCCTGAATTCTATTCATCCGATTACCGACTGTCAGCTTTGACCACTTGGACCTTCGGCATTAAGGGGACTTTCAAGCTAAATGAGCACTTCTCGATAAATGCTGCTTTCCAACGATACGAAATGACTTCCAACGACCACATGACTTCCGCAAGCGCTTATCCCAGGGCAAATACTTATGTGCTGGGAGCAACGATCTCGTTCTAGGCAAGACCAACAGGGTCGTTTCCTCACCAAGATGCCGCGCGGCGCAAACAAAATATTTTAGTCTGAATGCCTTTTACAAATGCTCGTGACGCAGAACATAAGCTGGTTGCAATTGTGGACGTTTCCGCGATGCCTGTCTCGTTCCTGCTCAAACACGATGGCCGAGTTTGGTTTTATTCACTGGGCATTTCACAGGGACGAAATCAGGCAGCCATACGCGAAGGAACTCGAGAGGCTCTTGGAGTTACTCCGTTCAAAGGAAATAAAATGAAAAAAATTATCTGCCTTCTTGCCACGACAGGACTTTGGTTGTTCGTCGGCTGCGCCAACGTGAAGCCTTGGCAACGCGATAAATTAGCGGAGTATATCATGCGTCCGGATAGGGATATGCTCGAAGCTGCTCAGTTCGAGCACATCTGGTTTTCGCGTGAGGCAGCCTCTGGCGGTCGCGGTGTCGGCGGCGGTGGTTGCGGTTGCAATTAACGGTGGTGGAAGCCGCCCGCACTTGTTCGGAAAAATGTCGTACGTCGTATGAAATCGGTTAGAATTCCATCGCTCTGTCTTGCGTTGCTCTTGCAATGCGCACCTCTTTGCCGGTTCCTGGAGTCCAACTCAGCTTTGGAACATTCGCCCGCTGGCATCCTGCTCAAGTGGATTATGGGGGCTTTCGTTGTCGCCGGCACGTACCATGCGGTTTCCGCAGCCTCCGTACCGGACATTATTTCAAGCTCCCCTACCGCGTTCGGGACAAATGGTGTTCCATTTAAGTACAAGATTACGACCAGTCCGCATGTGGCTTTCGGTTTTCAAATTGATTCTTTGGATGGCTCTCCCGCTCCTCCGCCGGGTCTTGTGCTCAACATACCAGGGAGACCGATCCCCGGTGCGGATATTCGAGGCACACCTACCGCGCCTGGGGTTTACACCAGTTTGATCACCGCTTGGAATAGCAATTATCTTCCCTACGTGGCCACTCTCCAACTTGTTATTACTATTTACGACCCTCCTGCGATTACAGTTCAGCCCGTCGGCCAGACCGTGAACTCTGGCGAAGCGGTTTCGTTTTCAGTCACAGCAACAGGTTTTCCAGCACCGAGTTATCAATGGCAAAAAGACGGAGTCGGTTTGCCGGGACAAACCGGCCCGGATCTCAGCCTGAGCAACGTCACGTCTGGAGATGCTGGAAGCTATTCGGTCTTGGTTAGCAACCCAGCCGGCCGGGTAACAAGTTTGGGAGCTTCACTGAGTGTCAACGCAACCAGCGTTCCGTTATTCACTACTCAACCAACTGATCTAGTCATTGACCCCGGCAACCCGGCGAGCTTCACGGTGGCGGCGGGCGGCGTGCCCGCGCCAACGTTTCAATGGCGCAAGAACGGGGTGAACCTCGCGGGGGCGACGGGGGCGACCTACACGATTGCGA
>JACPZS010000219.1 GCA_016195385.1 Verrucomicrobiota bacterium | reverse complement strand
GCCCACGGAATGACTTCCTCCAGGCGGGCGAGAAACTTCTCACGGCGGGTGGTCTTCTTTTTGGCGGCGAACTCAGCTTGGGAGAAACCCGGCTGGTGCGTCCTGCCAGCGAGTTTAGGAAACCAGACACCAATCGGCAGGCTTAAATTGCAAGGCAGACAGATTAAATCAGCGCTTCCCTAACGCGGCGGGATAACCACAGCCATCCGAAAAACGGTAGAGAGTGGTAAGCCGAACTAAGCGCAAAATCAGCGATGTGGTAATCTTAGGTATGTCTGAAAAGACGAAATCCGGCGACTACCCGCCGGATTATTTTTGTACAGATCAACAAAGCCGATTCTCAAGCTATACCATTACCTAAATTTCACGGAGCAAAGATGCAGGCGCGAACAGAGGCAAAATCTGCGTCAGTCAAATGAGCAACATGAAGGGTATGTCGCAGCCGAAACCTTACACCCGGTTAATCGCTCGTGCCACCGCCACCGCGCACGCTTTGTAGGAAGGTTGCCGCGAGTACGGATCGAACACGCCGAGCGTGAGGTGGTTTGCCTCCGCGTAGTGCATCGGCATGAAGACCTGGCCTGGTTGGACATGGGCGGTGATTTGCGCGCGGGCTTCGACCGCGCCGCGCCGCGAAGTGACGACGAGTCGTTGCCCGGAGCGAATACGCAGACGGCGCGCGTCGCTGGGATGAAGCTCAAGATAGTTTCCACGCGGGCCGAGCTTCACGAGCACGTCGGACTTGTTCGTTCGTGTGAGCGTGTGCCATTGCGCGCTGGAGCCGCGCCCCGTCAGCAGAAGGAATGGAAAATCGGCGTCTGGCTGTTCGGGCATCGCGCGCGGCGCTTCGAAAAGAAATTTCGCCTTGCCATCGGCGTGGAAAAATTTTCCGTCGGCGAAGAGCCTGCGTTCTTTGAACGCGAAATTCTCCAAGGCGAACGAATCATCCTTCCGCATTCCGCATTCTTCATTCTGCATTTCCACAAACGGCCATTGAATCCCGCCGCATTCATCCAAGTGCCGGTAATCCGCGATGCCGGTGAAGTCGCACGGCCGGCCGGCGCTCAGTCGTTTCAGGATTTGAAACGCGGCTTGCGGCGATGTCCACTCGCGGAACAGTCCGTCGCAGCCCCAGTAATGCGCGACGAGCCGGAAGATGTGGAAGTCTGCGAGCGCGGCGCCGGGGGCGCGCGCGACTTTTTTCACGACGCCGATACGCCGCTCGCTGTTGATGAACGTGCCTTCTTTTTCACCCCAGCCCGCTGCGGGCAGGAACAGATCCGCACGCCGGGCCGTCTCCGTCGTCGTAAACATGTCCTGCACGACGAGGAATTCCAGCTTGTCGAAAATCCGATCAAGCTTTGATGACGAGTTGGATGTCTCGCGCGTTAAGTGGAAGGAATTTTCAACGCCGGAATTTTTCGCCGCCCCGTCGCCGCCGCGCCCAATCCACGAATGTGATGGATTGGTCGCGATGACCCACAAGCCTTTGATACGCCCGGCGGCAATGCCGTCGATAATTTGATCGTACGCCAGCGACGGGCGATCAGGAATGCGCTCGACGGAAATTCCGAGAATGCGCGCGACTTCATCGCGATGCGTAGGGTTCGCAAAGTCACGGCCGCCGGGCAGGCCCGTGGCGTTGGCGAACAGGCGCGAACCCATCGCGTTGCACTGGCCGGTCACGGAGTTCGCGCCGGTGCCGGGCCGCCCGATGTTGCCGGTCATCAACGCGAGATTGATGATGGCCTGCGCGGTGCGCGTCGCTTCGTGGCCCTGGTTCACACCCATCGTCCACCAGAAGGACACCGCCTTGCCTTCGTAAATTGTTTCCGCGAAGCGATACAATTGCCCGACGGTGAGGCCGGTTTCGGCGGCGACTTTGTCCGGCGTGAACTGGCGGACAAATTCCGCAAACTCCGCGAAACCAATCGTGCTGCGCTCGATGAACGCGCGATCCAGCCAATCGTTTTGCACGAGCAGATTGGCGATGCCGTACAGCAACACGAGGTCGGACTTCGGCGCGAGCGCCAAGTGTTCCGTGGCGGCCATCGCGGTTTCCGTCTTGCGCGGATCGATGACGATGATTTTTGGTTTTCGGCGGTTGCGCAGCACGCGCTGCCACATGATCGGATGCGCCACGCAGAGGTTCGAGCCAATGAACACGAGCACGTCGGACTCCTCGAAGTCCGCGTAAGTGTACGGCGGCGCGTCGAAACCGAAGCTCTGCTTGTAGGCGACGTGCGACGTGGCCATACACTGGCGTGTGTTCGAGTCGCAATGCAAACCGCCCATGCCGAATTTGAAGAGCACGCCGAGCAACGCCATTTCTTCCGTGCAAATCTGGCCCGTGCTTAACACCGCGACGGACTCCGGCCCGTGTTGATCCAGCAACGCCTTGAATTTGAGCGTGAACACTTGCAGCGCGTGATCCCAATCGACCGGTTCGAGCGCGCCCGTTGCCGGATTGCGCAGCAACGGCGTCGTGCCGCGATCCGGCGCGGCGAGCGGCGTGAGCGCCTCCCAACCTTTCGGGCAGGCCATGCCGAGGTTCACCGGATAATCATTTGTGGGCGAGAGGTTCACGGCCTGGCCGTCCTGCAAATGAACGTCAAGCGCGCAGCCCGTCGAGCAAAAGCCGCAGACTATTTTCGTCGTCGCATCCGGCGCGAGCCGCGCAGGCACCTGGCCCAGCCCGAACTGGCCGGGCGTGCGGACGAGATCGGCGGTGAGCGGACCGGTCCATTGGCGCAGCCACGAATTTGAAGCAGCAGGTTTCAAATTTTCACTTTCGAGCGAAACGCCGCCGACTTTCTCCGGAAAACTTGAAACGGAAAGTTTCGAACTTTTCATATCGGCATTTTGTCCGGCGCGACGGACGTGAAGAACAGTTGGCGTTCGGCAATTTCGCCGAACAGACAAAGTGTCGTCGTGACGAATGCGAGTGTGGGAGTCGTGTTGTTCACAATGGCGATGAACGGCAGCAACACTCCGCCGGCCAGCGCCAGCAGCAGACGCGTCGCGAGCACGGAACGCAGCACGCCGCGTTGCAGAACAGCGGTGCGGCGAAGTTGTGTCCAAATGTTCGCGTCGGAGTCGGCGTGTTTCAGCACCGAGACTTCAACGGCGAGCTTCGTCATTGTGATGGCGATGAGCGCGGCGGCGAGCACAGGCGAAGGTTGGAAGGCGAACGCGAGGGCGGTTCCGAGCATCGCAGTCGTGCCGAAGAAACGCGGCGCGGTGCGGCGCAGTTTCCAGAAGTGCCGTTTCGTGTCGGCATAAACCATCGCCTGCGCGCCGATGGCAGCCACGCCGAACACGAGCGCAAGCGCGGCGAGCGGCTTCGGCCAACGGAAGAAGCAGCCCAGCGCGGTGAGTCCGGCGAAGGCGTTGAGCGCGATGGCTTCACGACTGAGCCACGACGCGCGCCAGCCGAGCCACACACGCCAGGCCTTCATTGGTTGGCCGAGATGCGCGACGCTTGCGGCGAGGCCGGCAGCGAGGAGCGCTAAAGAAATCCACGCGAAGAAATTTGAAATGGGTTTGCCCGTGAGAGCGGCGATGGAGTTGAACAGCGTTCCGCCCAGCCCCGCTTGCGTGAGCACGAGCATGACGATCAGCGGCCAGTGCGGTGGCTGCGGCTTGGGTCGCTCGTGATCGGCGGCGCGCAGCAAGGCGTTGGGCTTCGCCGTGACGTAGCGCGTCGTGGGCAGCGTGATTTTCGGCGAAGGAGAATCAGGCAGCCAGATCGGAGTTGAGAGGGATTGGAGTTGAGAGTTGAGGATGCGAACGTCGCGCCCCCTCTCAACTCTCAACTCATTTTCCCTCTCAACTTTTGCGACCAGCGTGATGCGGATGGCCTCGTTCGGGCACGCCTGCACGCACGCGGGCGCTTCGCCGGCGGCGAGGCGCCCGTGGCAGAGATCACATTTGCGGACGATGCCGCGCTTCGCGGAATACTTCGGCACTTCGTACGGGCACATCATTACGCAGTAACTACAGCCGATGCACTGGTCGTCGAGATGGCGCACGATGCCGGTCGCCGGGTCTTTGTCGTAGGCGAGCACGGGACAGCCCGACGCGCAGGCCGGTTCGAGGCAATGGTGGCAGGCGGTCGTGACGGTTTGCTGGAGCGGCTCGACGCGGTTGCCGCCGCGCGCGTCCGGGACGATCGTCTCGCCGAAGAGCGCGCCGACGTCGCGCCACGTCTCGCCGTCGTCGAGGCCATTGAGCGAATGGCACGCGGTCACGCACGCCTTGCAACCGCTGCAGCGGTCGAGGTCCACCTCGAAGGCGTATTGCTCGCCGGGGCGTGGCGTGGTGAGCGGAATGAGATCGCGATAGCGCGGCGTGGTGACTTCGTGCCGCTCGTGCGCGCGGGCAAACGTCTCGACGGCGGTGAGACGCCGTTGTTCGACGATCAATTCCTCGATCAGAGTGCGATGCGATTCGGGCATGGGCGTGGGCGAAAACGTCAGGCCGCGCCACCGAGTAATTCCTGCAATTTTCCGAGGTCGTGCCGGTTCGTGAACGATTGAAAATTTTCGCCGGGCACGCGGTGTGTGAGCCAGCCGCCGATGATTTTCTCCATCGCGGGCTTGAGCGCATTGACACTGACGCCGGTGAAAAGCTGGCGGCCCACGGCCTGTCGCGTGCCGAAGCCGCCGCCGACAAAAATGTGATAGCCCTCGACGCTCTCGCCCTCAACTTTGATCCTCGCACCGAGCAATCCGATGTCGCCCATGTAATGCTGCGCGCAAGAGTTCGGGCAGCCGGTGAGGTGGACGTTGATCGGCTGATCGAGCGTGAACCGCTTGTCGAGCCAGTTCATCAGTTCGATGGCGTGGCCCTTGGTGTTTGAACTGGCGAACTTGCAGTAGGAATTTCCGGTGCAGGCGATGAAGCCGCTTTTGAGATTCGACTGCCGCCAATCGAAACCCATTTTCACCAGCGCCTTCTTCGCAGTTTCAACGAAGGCGTCGCGCACGTTGGGCAAAACAAAATTTTGCCAGACCGTCAGGCGCACTTCGCCGGAGCCGTAGAGGTCGGCGATTTCGGCGAGGCGGCGCAATTGCTTCGCCGTGATTTGTCCGACGGGTGCCGCGACACCGATCCAGTTCAGACCGGGCTGCTTTTGCGGGAAGACGCCGACGTGCGGATGGGGAATTGAAGATTGGAGATTGGAGATTGGAGATTGGAGATCAACTGGCAGCCGAAGCAGTTTGAACCCGACCAGTTTCTCCGTTTCCTCAAGATATTTTTCCAGCGTCCACGTTTCGAGCAGATGCTTGAGGCGGGCTTTCTTGCGGTCGCCGCGATTGCCGTTGGCGATGTAAACGCGGATGAGCGCGGCGCTGACTCTGATCACTTCGTCCGGCTTGACCAACACGCCGAGGTCGCGCGCGAACGCCTTGTGCCCGGTCGCGCCGCCAAGCGCGACGCGAAAATAGACGCCAGGCGGAATTTGCGCGTTGACGATGTCCCCCGCGCGAAGGTTTTTCGCCGCCTCAACGGAGGCCACAAAACGAACGGCCTTGAACCCGATGTCGTTGGTGTCCTCGACGGTGGAAATTTTTCCGCCGCCGTGGAAGGCGACGTTGAACTTGCGCGGCAAGTCGTAGAATTCGCGATGGTTCAAAATGAACTGGCCGAGTTGCTGCGCGAGCGGGAGTGTTTCGATGAGTTCATCCGGGTCCACGCCGCTCGTAGGATCGCAAGTGAGATTGCGAATGTTGTCCGCGCCCGCGCCGCGCGTGTGGAGGCCGATGGCTTGGATGCGCCGCAAAAACTCCGGCGTGTCCTTGGGCGCGATGAGGCGCATCTGGAGATTCGCGCGCGTGGTGATCTGCACGTAGCCGGTCGTGAGCTGGTCGGCAATGTTCGCGAGTTCGCGCAGTTGCCAACTAAAAAGTTGCCCCCCCGGAATGCGCAGCCGCGCCATGAACGCTTCCTTGTTCGGCGTGAGAAAAAACAGCCCCTGCCACTTGAAGCGAAAAAGGTTTTCCTTGTCCGGCGCTTGATTCGTCGCGGCGTGCTGGAGCAGGAGCGGATACGCGTCGAGCGGATGCAACTCGCGCTTGATGCGTTCTTCGGGAATCAGATCGTCGAGATTCGGCGCGGCGGCGGGATTCGGCGCGACGTCGCCAAAGGTGAGTCCACGATTGCGCAACCCGGCGAAGAAGCCGTCGAGATAAGCGGACTGTTCCGGCGCGAGTTTCTGGCCGGCGACTTCGGTGAACGGAGTGGTCGGAGGCGTGCTCATGTTAATAGACGTCCCGTTGATACCGTTTCTCCGATTTGAGTTTTGCGATGTATTCCGCTGATTGCTCCGGCGTTTTTCCGCCCGCTTGCTCGATGACGCGGTGCAACGCGGCATCGACATCCTTGGCCATGCGCTTGGCGTCGCCGCAGACATAGAAGTGCGCGCCTTTGTCAAGCCAGCGCCACAATTCTGTCGCGTGTTCGAGCATCCGGTTCTGGACGTAAATTTTTTCCGCCTGATCGCGGCTGAACGCGAGGTCGAGGCGCGTGAGCAGTCCGTCGCTGGCCATGGCGGTCAATTCTTCCTCGTACAGAAAATCACACGCGCGCTGCTGGTCGCCGAAGAACAGCCAATTGCGGCCCTTCGCGCCGTTCGCGCGGCGTTCTTCGAGGAAGGCACGGAACGGCGCGATACCGGTGCCGGGGCCGACCATGATCATCGGCGTCGCGCCATCCGTCGGCGGACGGAAACCGTGGCTCGTCTGCACGAACACGGGCACCGGCGTTTCGTTTAGCGTCACACGATCCGCCAGCCAGCATGAGGCCACGCCTTTCTTCGCGCGGCCATGCGCTTCGTAGCGAACGGCGGCCACGGTGAGATGCACTTCGCCGGGATGCATTTTGAGCGAGGACGAAATGCTGTAGAGCCGCAGTTGGAGTGGGCGAAGCAGACCGGTAAATTCCGTCGGAGTGAATCGCACGCCGGGGCACGCACGCAACACGTCAACGAGGTCGCGGCCTAAGAGCCATTTGTCCAAGTTCGCTTTTTGCTCCGGAACGAGCAACGCGAGCAACTCGGAATGGTTCGCGCGTTCGGCGGCAGCGTGAATCAGCGGCGGAGACGCTTGCGTGATGACAAAAGTTTTCAAGAGCGCCTCGTGCAGCGTGCTCTCATTGCCGCGAGCGTCACGCACCGGCTCCTCGCCTTTGCAGCCAAGCGCGGCGAGCAATTCCTCGACGAGCACCGGACAGTTGGTCGGCAGCACGCCGAGCGCATCGCCGACTTCGTAATTTAGGCCGGAGCCATCGAGAACAATTTCAAAGTGCCGAGTGTCCTTGGCCGAGCCGGTGCCGTTGAGTCTGCGGTTGGTTTTAAGACGAGCTGCAAAAGGGTGAGTGCGCGACCATGAGAGTGACGAAGCAAGCGGTGATTCAGTAATCAGTAGGCCAGTGGCGGTGGACGAGGGCGAGGCGGGACTGATTCCAGATTCACTGCTCGCTGGCTTACTTTCCAAAACCGGCCATAGCGCGTCGCGCCACGCCTGCGCCGTGGTCTCGTAATCAACATCGCATTCGCCAAGCGCGATGAGCCGCTGTGCGCCGAGCACTGCGAGCCGTTGGTCGAATTTTTTCCCCGCGCCGCAGAAGTCGCCGTAGCTTTTGTCGCCCAGCCCGAGCACGGCGAAGCTCAAGTTCTCCAGGCGCGGCGCGGACTCGCTGTTGAGCCACGACCAGAAACCCACCGCGTTGTCCGGCGGGTCACCGTCGCCCCACGTGCTCGTGATGACCACGAGGCGTGCTGCTTTCGTCAGATCGGCCTGCGCGAAATCGTTTAATGGCAGAACACGCGGCTCGAAATTTTTCTTGGCCGCCTCCTTCGCAAATTTTTTCGCCAGGTTTTCTGCCGTGCCTGTCTGGCTGCCGAACATGACGAGCAGCGGCGATTTCGTCTGCGGCCCATCTGATCTGCGACCCTCTTCATCGACGGCAAATTGTTCCTGAAACACACCGGCGAGAAAGCCGTTGAGCCACGCGCGCTGCTCGGGCGTGAACGGCGCGCTGGCCGGCAGGGACGGGACAAAATTTAATTCCGGGCGCGACATTATTGGTTCAAGCATGACATCGACACATATCCACAGCCTTAATAGCGGCGGCTGTGCCAAGCGACTCGCTGCATCTTGAATTGCGACGTGAATTATGATCATGGCCGCCTTGAGCAGAATTCATGCGAACCGTGGAAGGCTGTCGTGCCGCGCGGTTCGGCGGATCGAATGCAACTGATGTCGTCCGCGACGAGGGCGTGCGCGGCGCGAGAAATAGTTGGAATGATGACTTGTTAACCAGTAAACGCACCGTGGCTGTCTTGTTTTTGGCAGCATGACGAAAAATTGCGGCAACAGGATCGCATGCAGCGCGGGGCGTCACTTGGTCAATAGGCGTATGAGGAGGAGGATGCTGACGAGCAGCAGGACGAAGAAGCCGACTTTGTAAAAGAGCAGCGGATTGCGTTCGAGCAGCGGCGCGCCGGTGCGCTGCCACGGTCGAACGGAAGCCGGATTTTCCAACTCAAACTTCATCTCCGAGTAATTTTGGTGACGATCCTCGGGCCGGACGGAATGCGCCTTGAGGATCACGGATTCCAGCCACGGCGGCAGGTTGGGATTGAGCGCGCCGGGCCGTTTGGGATCGGCGAAGACCGGGTTTTGGAATGGCTCGATTTCACCGTACGGCAGCGTGCCGGTAAGCGCCTGGTGCAACGTGACACCAAGCGCGAAAATCTCCGTGCGCTCGGAGATCGGCGCGCTACGAAATCGTTCCGGCGCAAGATAGCTCGGCGTGCCGGCACGCGAGGCGACGGAAAAAATTTCACTGATGCTGCCGAAGTCGATCAGCTTGAACGTGAGTTCATTTTCCCGTTTCAGCACGAGAATGTTTTCCGGTTTGAGGTCGCCATGCACAAGGTCGAAGCGAAGTAAAAACTGGCAGGCGTCGAGAAGAAATTTCGCGAGCGTGACGCCAGCCTCGACCGGAAGCGGCCCGGCCCGCAGGAATTCCTTGAGCGTCGGCGCTTCGATGTATTCCATCGCGTAGCACAGCACGCGACCGCTGTCGGGCACGAACGCCTCGGTGAAATAGCCCGCCTTGAGCCGCGTGACGGTCCAGATTTCTTTTACGAATTGATTGAGGCTCGTGTCGTTGAAGCGCGCTTCGCGGGGCGGAAATTTCAGCACGACCGTTCGCTCGCCGCGCTGCGCGAACCACGTGCGTTCGGCGGTGTTGAACGGGCGCACGAGCGTGAAGCCGTCGATCAACTGGCCCGCGTGGAGCGTGTCGGGCACTTCGAGCGGCTGGGCCGTTGCGTAGTAACTATCCGTCTCGGTGATTTCGAGTACGACGGCCGAAGCGTCGTCGAGATTTTCCTCAGTCGCGCGTTCGCGCGCGGCGGAGACGATGGTGCGAGCGCTGGCGCGGTGCTGGAGAAGGGATTTCAGTTCGGCCGGCGGAAGCAGATTGGAAACGCCATCGGTGCAGAGCAACAGCACGTCGCCAACGGCGACGGTTCGTTCGAAGCCGTGCGGTGCGGCGTCCGGAGCCATGCCCACGGCGCGGGTAAGCACGTGCCGCAAAGATTCGTCCTCCGCGCAATGATCGACGGACAGTTGAGTGAGTTCGCCGCCGTGAAAGTGATAGACACGCGAATCGCCAAGATTGAGTCCAAAGATTTTTTCGCCTTCGCCCGCGACGACGGCCAGCGTGGTGAGCATCGCGGCGCGTTCGAAACGGGCGAGCGATTCCTGGTGGAGTGTGCGATTGATGAGCTTCGTGAATTCCTCCAATGCCTTCGGAATTGTCCACGTGCGCGGGCGTGATTTGAAATTGGTGACGATGGACTCAACGACTTTGGCCGCCGCTTCGCCGCCGTTTTCGCCGCTGCCCACGCCATCGGCGATCACCGCGATGACGGACTGCTGCCAAAGCTGTGCGTCGCAGGCGTCCTGCGATGGCGCGTCCGGCGAGGCAGCCAGACCGAAGCTGGAAATTTTGGCTTTCAACGGCGCGGCGAGTATGCGCTCAACTCGCGCAACGATTCAATCACCAGACGGCCCGCGAAAGGGTCGCGTCGCGCCGCGCGTCGGACTGGTATTCGCGCGATCAAATGCGCGCGTCCGCCAGCGCGCCCCAGGTCGTGCGCCAGCGTTTCTTGACAAGTCCCAGGCCGATCAGCGCGCAGAAACACAGCCCGGCGAAAATCATCAGGCCCGTCAGATAAGTTCCGGTGTGCTGCTTGGAGAGGCCGAGCAAGCTCGCGAGCAAAAATCCACCCACGCCTCCGCCGCAGCCAACGAGCCCGGTCATCAACCCGATTTCGCGCCCGAAGCGTTGCGGTAAAAGTTGAAAGACCGAGCCATTGGCCATGCCAAACGCGCCGCACGCGATCACGAACGCCGCGACGTTGAATGGCAGGCTCGGGATCAAACCGCCGCCCACCAACGCCGCGCCGGCGATAACGTAGAAAATGTAGAGCGAGCGAATGCCACCGATGCGATCGGCCAGTGCGCCGCCGATCGGCCGCGCGAGCGCCCCGACCGCCGTGCAAATCGCCGCCATGTCGCCCGCCGTGACCGCCGGCAGGCCAAATTGATCCTTGAAGTAAATCACGAACGAACTCGCCAGCCCGACGAACCCGCCGAAGCTCACCGTGTAGTAAAAGCAAAACCAGTGCGTGTCCTTGTCTTTGAGCAGCCGCGCGTAGTCGCCGAGCTTCTTCGGCGTGACTTGAACCGGCGCTTCCTTCGAGAAGACGAGATACGCGATCAACACGAGCACGGCGGGGATGAGCGCGAAGCCAAAGACGTTTTGCCAGCCGTAGATTTTGGCCAGCCGCGGCGCGAGCAGCGAATCGATCACCACGCCGATGTTCCCCGCACCGGCCAGGCCGAGGACGAGTCCCTGCATGTTGGGCGGATACCAGCGCCCGGCCTGCGGCAGCGCGACGGCGAAGCTCGCGCCGGCAAAGCCCAGCACCGCGCCCATCAGCAGCGTCGCCGGAAAACTCTTCAAGCCCACGAGCCACGCGGTCGCCAGCCCCGCGATGACGATGACTTGCGCGATGAACCCGGTGTTCTTCGCGCCGATGCGATCGACGAGCAGACCAAGCGCGATCCGCAACACCGCGCCGGAAAGGATCGGCATGGCGACCATGAGTCCCTTTTGCGCGGCGGAAAGATTGAGCGAATCCGGCGCGGCGATTTGCGCGCCGAGCGCGCCCAACATCGTCCAGACCATGAAGCTGAAGTCGAAATAGGCAAACGCCGCGAGGAGCGTGGGAAAATGCCCCGCCTGTCTTAGCTGAGATAATTTCATTCGTGTTCGATCAGTCGCGTCACGCGCCGATGTTCATTCTGCCCAACGGCATTCGCTGACGTCCGCACATTCTTAGCCGGGTCTGTGCCAACGAGGCAAAACCCACGGTACATTTGCGCGGGATTGTTTTAATGCCGGCAATGAAGCGCGTTCATGGACGAGTTGAAGCAGCGTCGGATGGCCGGTGGGAACGATGTGCGACCTGGCGCCGATGCGCTCGTTTCCTCAGCAGCGCGAGTCAAACGCTGGGAACAAATCGCCGCCAACGGTCGCGTGTGCTGTCGTCATTTTGACGCGGTGATCAAAATTGTCGGCAGGCCCGACCGCCAGTTCCGATGATCGGCATGAGAATTTTCCGAAAGAAATTACGCGAATCGAACTCCTGAACGGATTTCGTAAACGAGCTTTGCCAAACAACTGGGGAATGGCAAACGCAGGAAGCGCCGGCTCGCTGGGCGGTTGGGGCGGCCGTTATTACGCCGCGTTGATTGCAGCGCCCGCTTCGCCGCGAAAAAGATTCTCGCAGTTCGCGCGGGTGAGGCGGACGAAACTTTCCTCGACCAGATTTCGCGAACGCGCCCGTGAACCCAGCACGCCCCAGGTTCGTTTCAATTTCCGTTTGCCCAACGGCAGCGCCACCAGTTGCTTCGCGCGAATTTCTTCGCGCGCGATCCACGGCGCAAGAATGGTGACGCCCAGGCCGAGCTTCACGAATTCCTTGATGGCTTCCATGCTGGAAAGTTCGACCACGGCTTTGAGCGAAATTTCCTCGCGGCCAAAATATTCCTCGATCATCTGAAACGTCTGACTTTGACGGCTGTAAAGCACGAAGGATTGTTTTGTGATCTCGGCGCGCGGCACGCTTCCAGTCTTCGCCCAAGGATGCTCTGGCGCGACGACGAATGCCAGCTCGTCGGTCACGAGCGGTTCAAATTCGCACTCGTGCATGAGCGCCGGTTCGACGACCACCGCGAGATCGACTCGATCTTGCGCAATCAACTCGAACGCGTGGCGCGTGTCGCTCGACTCGACATTGATCAGCGTCTGCGGAAATTCCTGCTTCAACTGCGTCAAGACGCGCGGCAGCACGTACTGGCAAATCGTCAAACTCGCGCCCACGCGCAACCGGCCCTGGCCCCAGCGGCTGCGCTGCGCGATGGATTCCCGGGCCGCCGCCATTTCGCTCAGAATTTTTTCCGCGTGATGCAGCAGATGTTCGCCGCCCGGTGTGAGCTGCACCGATTTGCCCAGCCTGTTGAAGAGGCGGCAGCCAATGTCGTTTTCTAACGCCTTCATCGAATGGCTCACGGCCGATTGTGAGATGAACAACTCTCTTCCAGCACGTGTGAAACTGCCCGTCTTTGCAAGGGTCACGAAGGCCCGGAGCTGACGGCTGTCCAGTGGTTGCGCACTGCCATGATTCGACTTCATGCCGGCCATATAGAAATTGCCGTGCCAGAAAACCGCCGAGTGGCACGGAACTGGTTTAGGGAGGTCGTATGACGAGAACGAAATTCCGAGACGGACAACAGGCAAACGTAATCGACCGCCCAATGAATGGCGGCATCGATCGCATTCACCGCCGCGAGTTTCTAAGCCGCGCCGGAAAACAATTCGGCGTGGCCGCGTTGTTGAGTGGCTTACCCGGCGGCTGGGCCGGGCGGGTGTTTGCCAGCGATGCGCCGGAGACTTCCAAAATGAAGTTTGGCATGATCGCGCTGACCGACTGTTCGCCGATCGTCATCGCCCACGAAAAAGGGTTGTTCAAAAAATACGGCATCGACTCCATCGTTGCCAAGGGTGCGAACTGGGCCGCGATCCGCGACTCGCTTTCCAGCGGCGACAACCAGGCCACGCACATGTTGCTCGGCATGCCCATCGCCTCGACGATGGGTCTGCTCGGCTCGCCCAAGAAGCCGATGATCATTCCTTGGATTCTCAATCGCAACGGGCAGGCCATCACGCTCAAGGCCGAGTGGAAAGGCAAAGTGAAGGACGATCCCACCGCGCTGAAACCTTTTGTTGAAAAAGCCAAAGGCCTCGGCGAACCGCTCACCTTCGCGATGACCTTCCCGCCCGGCACGCACGCGATGTGGATGCGGTATTTCCTGGGTGCCGGCGGCATCAACCCCGACAAGGATGTTTCGCTCATCACGATTCCGCCGCCGCAGATGGTGTCGAACATGAAGATCGGCAAGATGGACGGCTTCTGCGTCGGCGAACCGTGGAACGCCCGCGCAATTGCGGACAAGATCGGTTTCACGTCGTTGAGCACGCAGGAGATTTGGCCCGATCATCCGGAAAAAGTTTGCGCCTTCACCGCCGAGTTCGCGGAGAAAAATCCCAAGACCGTCAAGGCCGTGCTCAAGGCGTTGCACGAAGCGAGCGTGTGGCTCGACGACTTGGGCAACCGCCCCGAACAAGCGGAAATTGTCTCGAAGCCGACCTACATCAACTGTCCGAAGGAAACGATCCTGGGCCGGCTCCTGGGCGATTACGATTACGGCGACGGGCGCACCAAGAAGGACGAGTTCTACATGCACTTCAGCAAACGCAACTGTAACTATCCGCAGCCGAAGTTCGCCGTCTGGTGGCTCACGCAATTCCGCCGTTGGGGCATGGTGAACGGCGCGCCCGATTACGCCGGTGTCGCCAAGCAAGTGATGCGCGCCGATCTCTACGAAGAGGCGATGAAGGAACTCAGCTACGCGCATGACGGTGTAAATAACGAACCGGAAACCTTGTTCGACAAAGCCGTCTTCGACCCCGCCAAGCCGGAAGACTACGCCGCCAGTTTCGCCGTGAAAAATCTTAAAGGAGGTTGACTGGAACATGATCGTTGCGCGCCGCGCGCTGGTTTCACAACCGCCACGGCGCGCAACGCCAAATTTTATGAATCCCACCGAACCCCAACTCAACCATTTCAAGCCGATGCCAAACGGTTATCTCATCGACATGGACGGGGTCATCTACAAAGGCTCGAAGCTCATCCCCGGAGCAATCGAACTCGTCGAGCAACTGAAACGGCTCAACCATCCGTTTCTTTTTCTCACCAATAATTCGGAACGCACCGCCAAGGATTTGGTTTCCAAGCTAGGCCACCTTGGCTTGAAAGCTTCGTGGAAAAATTTTTACACCGCCGCCCATTGCACGGCGGATTTTCTGACGCGGCAAAAACCCGTGTGCAGCGCGTTTGTCATCGGCGAAGGCGGGTTGCTCATTGCTCTGCAAGAAGCGGGCATCGCGTTTGACTCCATCAAGCCGGACTTCGTGGTCGTCGGCGAAGGCCGCTCCGTCAGCTTCGAGGTCATCGAAAAAGCCGTGCGCCTGATCGCCAATGGAAGCTGCCTGGTCGCGACCAATCCCGACACATGGTGTCCCACCGAGAACGGCCCGCGTCCCGGCACCGGCGCGCTCGCCGCCTTGCTCGAGAGCGCCACGGGCAAGAAAGCCTATTATCTCGGTAAGCCGAATCCGTTCATGTTCCTCACGGCGCGGCATCGCCTCGGCTTGCGCACGCTGCAAACGATTATGATCGGCGACACGATGGAAACGGACATTCGCGGTGCGGTCGAAATCGGCATCCAGGCTTACCTCGTGCTGACCGGCTCCACCAAGCAGGAGGATTTGGTGAACTACGCCTATCAACCCACGCGCGTTTTGAATTCCGTCCAGGATTTGGCAATGGAGCTGGCCGGTGCCGTCGAACCTGAACCCGAACTCGCCAAGGCAGTTTGACTTGTGAACGATTTGCCCACAACGAATCCCACGCTTTCGACGGCCGCGAAACGCGCGCTCTGGCGCAGGGCATTTCGTCAAAAAAGTGTCTGGCGGCGCGCGACTACGTTCGGGTTGAGCGTCGGCATGTTGCAGGCGGCGATCAACCAGGGCGACCATTGGTTGCGGCACGCCGTGGACTCGACGGTAATCGCCAAGACAATCATTTCGCCGCTGGTTGGCTTCACTCTCGTCTTGTTTTCTTCAGCGGGCACTTGGGTGGAACGCACGCTCGACAAATCATGAACAAATCCAAATTCAAATTCGACTGGCTCGTGCTGCCGCTGTTCGGCATCGGCGTGGTCTTGTTGCTGTGGTCGGTGTTCAGCGCCACTTGGGCGAAGGAACTTCCTTCGCCGATGAAGACCTGGGAAAAGAGCCGCGAATTGATTCTCAGCCCGTTTGCCAAGCGCGGTGAAATGGATCAAGGGATTCTGCGCTTCACGTGGTATTCGCTCGTGCTTGTCGCCAAAGGCTACGCCATCGCGTTGCTCGTAGGCACGCCAATCGGCTTTTGTCTCGGCCTGTCGAAGACGTTCAGCAAGACGTTCGATCCGATCATTCAAATTTTGCGCCCGGTTTCTCCGCTGGCCTGGCTGCCTCTTGGCTTGATTCTATTCCTTGGTGCCGGCAAACAGGCCTCGGAACTGGGCGCGCTTTTTACCATCGCCATCTGCGCGATGTGGCCGACGGTACTCAACACCGCCGTCGGCGTGCGCGCGATTCCCCAAGACTACTTGAACGTGGCGAAAGTGTTGAAACTTTCGCGGACGAAGACGCTGTTCAAAGTGCTCATCCCCGCGACGCTGCCGTACATGTTCACCGGCTTTCGCTTGAGCCTGGGCATCGCGTGGCTCGTCATCGTCGCCGCCGAGATGCTCACGGGCCGACCCGGCGTCGGCGGCTTTCTCTGGCAGGAGTACAACTCGCTCATCTACGAGCACATCATTCTTTGCATCATCACCATTGGGGTCGTGGGCTTCGTGCTTGATCGGTTGATGAGCGTGGTGGAGAAGCGTTTCAAAACCGCTTGAGCCAATGCCATTTCTCGAACTAAAAAGTATCCGCAAAAGTTTCGGCGAAAACGGCAGCCGCACCGAGGTTCTGCGCGACATCAATCTCTCGATCGAGAAAGGTGAGTTCGTGGCCATCGTCGGTTACTCCGGAGCGGGGAAGACGACTTTGATCTCGCTCATCGCCGGGTTGCTCGCGCCGGACGCCGGCTCGCTCACTCTAAACGATCTGGAAATCACCGCGCCCGGCCCCGATCGCGGCGTCGTGTTTCAAAATTATTCGCTGCTGCCTTGGCTGAGTGTTTACGAAAATATTTACCTCGCCGTGGATCAGGTTTTTCCCAACTGGGCGCCGGCCAAGAAGCAGCAACACACCGAGGCGCATATCGCGATGGTGAACCTCAGCCCGGCGCACGACAAAAAGCCGGCCGAACTTTCCGGCGGCATGAAGCAACGAGTTTCCGTGGCGCGCGCGTTGGCGATGGATCCACAAATCCTGCTGCTGGACGAGCCACTCAGCGCGCTGGACGCGCTGACGCGCGCCACGCTTCAAGACGAAATCGGTCGCATCTGGTCGCAGCAAAAGAAAACCGTCGTGCTCATCACGAACGACGTGGATGAAGGCATCCTGCTCGCCGACCGCATTATCCCGCTCAGTGCCGGGCCGGGCGCGACGCTGGGCGCGTCCATCAACATCGATATCCCCCGACCTCGCGACCGCAAGGGGATCAACCACGATCCACGGTTCAAGGAGATCCGCCGCGCGGTCATCAATTACCTGCTCGGCGCTGGTGGCCATCGGCACACCACCGTGTCCAAAAAACTTGTGTTGCCCGATCTCGAACCGGAAGACCTCAGCGTGCCACCGCCGATGATCGGCGGGCGGCGCACTCCGATTCGACGGCACGAGATCAAACGCGAAACCGTTGAAGTTGAATGAAATCTTTCCGATGAGCACCTACCTCGAACTTTCCAACTTGACGAAGATTTACGAGAACTCGAAAGGGCCACAAATCGTCGTCAAGGATTTCAACCTCTCGATCAACAAAGGCGAATTCGTCTGCCTCATCGGACATTCGGGCTGTGGCAAATCCACCGTGCTCTCGATGGTGGCCGGCCTCAACGACAGCACCGGCGGCGGCATCATTCTCGCCGGCAAGGAACTCGTGGGCGCGGGGCCGGATCGCGGCGTGGTGTTTCAATCGCCGTCACTGCTACCGTGGCTGACGGCGTTTGAGAACGTGAAGCTCGGCGTCGATCAGGCGTTCTACACCGCGAGCAACGAGGAACGGCGGCAGATCGTCGAGTATTATCTGAGCGTCGTCGGACTGGCGAACGCGATGCACAAGAAGCCCACCGAATTATCGCAAGGCATGAGGCAGCGCGTGGGCATCGCGCGCGCTTTCGCGCTCTCGCCGAAGATGCTGTTGCTCGACGAACCGTTCGGCATGTTGGATTCCCTCACACGCTTTGAGTTGCAGCAAGTGCTCATCGAGCTTTGGCGCAAGGACAAAAAGACCGCGCTCATGGTCACGCACGATGTGGACGAATCGCTGTTCCTCTCCGATCGGATCGTGATGATGACCAACGGCCCGGAAGCCGAAGTGGGCGACATTTTGGAAGTCAAATTCCCCCGGCCACGCGAGCGCAAGGCGGTGCTCGAACACCCGGACTATTACCGCCTGCGCGAGCACCTGATCGAATTTCTGGAAGTTCACGCTCATTACAAGAAGGCGCACGAACAAGAGAGAATCCCTCCCGCCCGTTTTTCACTTGGAGAAACTGAGTGCCAGGTTTTGCCAAAAAACGAGTGTCCCACGCCAAAGGAAATGGCATCGAATTCAAATTGACCGAGCAATCTTGTGGCTTCATGTGTGCCGCAAAGAAAAAATAAACAACCCAAAGAATGAAATCATCCGCTGTCTCCACCCTCGCCGCCGGCGCGCTCGTGCTCGCCGTCGCGAACGAAGTCTATGCCCAATATGCGCCGCCACCGCCGCTCGCGCCCTTCGCGGGTTTCGCCAACGAATGGCTCCGCAAGGACGATCCCTACATGAACAAGTGGGACATCGGCGGTTCCATTCGCCTCCGCTACGAGCTGCGCGAAAACAATCTCGCCGCGCCGCCCGCGCTCGATTTCAAGAAAGGTGTCGATAACGACAATAGTTTTTTTGCCGACAAACTTTTGTTGCGCGTCGGCTACACCGACAAGTGGTGGAGTGTGATGGTGGAAGGCCGCAGCAGCTCGGTGACGGGCGACGACCGCGGCTCCGCGCCGAACATTCCGCTCGGCTCCAGCCCCGAGTCCGACGGCCCCATCGATTTGCATCAAGCGTACGTGACGCTCGGCAACCACAAGGAATTTCCACTCTCGCTCAAAGTCGGCCGCCAGGAATTGTCCTATGGTGATGAACGGATCATTGGTGCGTTCGCGTGGAACAACATCGGCCGCGTGTTCGATGGCGTGAAACTGCGCTGGCAAAATTCATGGTTCGGCGTAGATGTGTTTTCAACCCGCCTCGTCGTGCCGGACGACAACAATTTCAACACGTCAAACGACTACGAGTATTTTTCCGGCGCTTACTTCAACACGAAAAAGATACCGAAGAATAACACTGAGTTTTATTTCCTGGCGCGCAACGTCAGTCCGCGAGCAGCGAGTTTTGATGCGCCCTTCACCACGCCCGCGCCATACAACACCTCGGCGCGCGACACGTACACCATTGGCGCGCGGTTCAAATCGGCGACGAATGAATGGGGCCATTTCGACTACACCATCGAAGGCGCGTATCAGTTTGGCGATTGGAAGCGCGCCTCGACCGGCGTGCGACCCAACGAACGCGACGAGCAACGCGCTTTTGCCGTCGTTGCGAACATTGGCTACACGTTTCCAGATGCCTACGGCAAGCCGCGCGTCGCGCTCGAATACGCCTTCGCTTCCGGCGACAGTGATCCGAATGACGGCAGGCATGGGACATTCGACAACCTTTTCCCGACGAACCATAAATTCTACGGCTATATGGATCTGGTCTCATGGCAAAACGTCCACGACATCCGCGCCATCTACCAACTCAAGCCGCACGCGCGCGTGTCGCTCGCGCTCGAGGCCCACGCCTTCTGGCTCGCGGACGCGCATGACCGCTTTTACAACGTTGCCGGCGTCCCGCGTGCAGGCGCGGGCACGACAGGCAATGCCGGCAGCGGCACAGGCTACGGACTCAATCCCAACTATGGCAACTTTGTTGGCTCCGAGATTGATTTCATCGCCGGCGTCGCGCTGACCAAGTACGCCAATCTGGAATGCGGCTACGGCCATTTCTTCCGCGGCGACTACGTGAAGGACACTTTTTCCGTCGCCGGTTCCCAGGATGCCGATTGGTTTTACACGCAACTGCTCGTGCGCTTCTAAGGAAGCGCTGATTTAATCTGTCTGCCTTGCAATTTAAGCCTGCCGGTTGCTGCCTGGTTTTCTAAACTCGCTGGCAGGACGCACCAGCCGGGTTTCTCCCAAGCTGAGTTTGCCGCCAAAAAGAAGACCACCCGCCGCGAGAAGTTTCTCGCCCGCATGGAAACCATCATTCCGTGGCCG
>JACPZS010000218.1 GCA_016195385.1 Verrucomicrobiota bacterium | reverse complement strand
TGGATGAACGAAGACATGGACATCAACGCCGGCACGATTCTCGACGGCACCGAGACGGTGGAGCAAGTTGGACGGCGCATCTTCGAGAAAATAATTTCCGTCGCGAGCGGTGAGCGAACCAAGAGCGAACTGGCCGGCATCGGTGACGAAGAATTCGCGCCGTGGGTTTTGGGGCCGACGTTTTGATCAGAGCTGACTCACAAGGCCTGCCACGATTTATCCCAACCTCCGCCTTCGCGTAAAGCCTGCTGCGCGCATGGCAAGAAAACGTGTTCGGGACGTTCATCTCAACCAGACAAAGAGGTGGTGGGCAATTGCCCAGACTATTGCGGAGTGCGAAGAACTGACGTTGTTTGATTTCGGAAGCTGTCTTCGGCGAAACGTCCGAGAAGAAAAACTGATCGGCCACGAAGAGTGTTGCGGTCTGCGCCCCAAACTATTCGCCGCCCAATTCAGGCCGGAGCCACGGCGTCCCGGCCCAGAACCACTTCGACGCTTTCATTGCCTCGACGTGACCATCGACGAATTGCACGTTGCTTCGCTCGGAGTGGCGCAAGTGCGGGCCGCCCCAATTCGGGTCGGCGGACGGCGCGGCGATCACGCAGCCGTCACACGGCGCGCTGTTGCCGGGGTCATGGACGATCCAGCATCCGGGCTTCTCGACGGATTTCGCCGTCACACATTTGAGCGGATCTTTCGAGTTGAGCGCCTGTGTGCCGCCATCGGTGATGTAAACGGTCTTGGCGGGACTGCGAACGGCGGTCTCTTTCATTTGCGGCCATTTCTCCTTGGGCCAACTGTCGGGCCAGTCGCAGCCGCCCATCGCAAAGTTCGCGGCGTAATTGGAAACCGATTTTTCCGCTTCGCCGCTCGGATACAGCGCGACCAGTTCCTTGAACTTTTGCGATTTGCTCGGACAAAGCATCAGGTTGGTCGTGGATTGATACGCCGCTAGGAAATTGAACCACGCCCGGCGCGTCACGTTGGCGCCGCGCACTTGAAACGTGAAACAATGCTTGCCGTCGTGGTCATCCGCGTAAATGCGCGCGGCGATGCCCATCTGGCGTTCGTTGTTGATGCACTTGATCGACTTGCCTTTTTCTTTGGCGCGCGCCAGGGCGGGCAGCAGCATCGAAGCAAGGATGGCGATGATGGCGATGACGACGAGCAGTTCGATCAAAGTGAAACCGGCGGAGCGTTTCATAATTTCGAGTGAGAGCGATTGCCCCAAAGCTAGTCAGCGGCGGTCGAGGCAACAAGAGAAAATTCTGTCCGCAAAAATGGGTGCCGCTCGTTGCAACCAGTCGCGCTTCACTTCTTCGGCGGCAGTTCGCGGATGAACGACCACGAAACTTCGGCCACCTGGCCGTTATCGTAGTGAACGTAGAAACCGGCGCGGCACCAGTCATCGATCTCCAGGTGGTCGAATCTCGCTTTGGCAGAAATTTTGTTGGCTTTGCGAATCGTGGCGTGAGGTTCGAGAATGCAAAGACCGTCCTCGAATTCCACATCAAAGGCGTCTTCCCAACTTAGGTAACGGACGTTCTTTACCTTCGAGAATTTCCCCTTTCCGAAGGGGGCTTTGGCATTCTTGACGGCTGTTCTCATATTCGGCCTTCGCGCTGCAAGTCACGTAACAACTCCAAGATTTTACGGTCAATTTTGGAAATGTCCATCGGCTGCATTGTCTCCAAATTGACGCGCGTGATCAATTTACCGTTCTTGTCGAACACGTGAACATGTCGTGGCGAATGATCTCCAATCCACCACAGGAACATGTAGCCGCTTCGACGGATTTTTCCCATGATTCAAAGGTGGTCACTTTTAACTTCACACCGCGCTCTGCCCCGCGCCATCCGCGCCCTCATGGTCGAGGTCGATCAAAATGTCGCGCGGCTCGGCGCCCTTGCTTGGGCCGACGATGCCGCGGTTTTCCAATTCATCCATGATGCGCGCCGCGCGACCGTAACCAAGTTTGAGCCGGCGCTGCAGCAGCGAGACGCTGGCCTTCTGTTCGCTGCGAATGACTTCGATGCACTGCTCGATGATCGCTTCATCCTCGCCGCAGCCGCTCTCCTCCGCGCCGAAACTCAGGCTCGGTTTGGAAAGTTGCTGATGGATTTCAACCTCGTAGCTCGGTTTGCCCTGCTTATTGATGTGATCGACGATCGATTGAATTTCCTGGTCGGTGATGAGCACGCCCTGCGCGCGAATCAAGCGTGCCGAGCCCGGCGGCAGATAAAGCATGTCGCCTTTGCCGAGCAATTTGTCCGCGCCCATCGCGTCGAGAATCGTGCGCGAATCGACCTTCGCCGCGACTTGGAACGCGATGCGCGCCGGAATGTTCGCCTTGATGACGCCAGTGATGACATCGACGCTCGGCCGCTGGGTGGCGACGATGCAATGGATGCCCGCCGCGCGCGCCATTTGCGTGATGCGCGCGATGGCCATCTCGACGTCAGCGGGCGCGACCAGCATCAAGTCCGCCAGCTCGTCGATGATGACGACGATGTAGGAAAGTTTTTCGGGGATGACAATTTCTTCATCACGCGGCACGACGATTTCTTCGTCCACCTCGACCGCAAATCCGTCCGCGCCTGCTTCGATTTTTTCGCGTTTCGCCAGGAGCGGCAGTTCGGGTTCCGGCGGCGGCAGCGGTTTGTTCTTCGGCCGTTCGTTGAACGATTTGATGTTCCGCACGCCGACTTTGGCGAAAATCTGGTAACGCTTCTCCATTTCATTCACAACCCAGCGGAGCGCGAGAATGACTTTTTTGGGATCGTTCACGACCGGCACGACGAGGTGCGGCAGACCATTGTATTGCTGCAACTCGACGACTTTCGGATCGATCATCACGAAGCGCAGTTGATCCGGCGGAAAGCGGTAGAGCAGCGACGCGACGATGGCGTTGATGCAAACGGATTTGCCCGAACCGGTGCTACCGGCGATCAACAAGTGCGGCATCTCGGCAAGATCGGCAACGATCGGATGGCCATAAACATCCTTGCCGAGCGCGAGCGGGATGCGCGCCTTGCTCTTGGTCCACTCCTCGGACTCGAGCAGATCGCGCATGATGACTTTCGTCTTCACCAAATTCGGCACTTCGACGCCGACGGAACTTTTGCCGGGCACGGGCGCGAGGATGTTGATACGTTCGGCTTTGAGCGCGGCGGCGATGTTGTTGTTGAGGCCGGTGATTTTTTCCATCTTCACGCCGGGTGCGGGATGCAACTCATAGCGCGTGATGGTCGGGCCTTTGGTGATGTCGCCGAGCGAGACTTCGATGTCGAACTGCGCCAGCGTCTGCTGCATGAGCCGCGCGTTGGCCATCAATTCCTCCTTCGATTCTGTCGGCTTCACGGTCGCGTCTGGGAATTGAAGGAAGTCGTGCGGCGGCAGTTGATAATTTCCAATCTTCGGAGCGCTTGCGACGGTGATCGGCTTGGGCTTGCGCGGGGCGTAGCGGGTCTTCACTGGAACAACCGGCAGCGGCTCCGTAGGTGCGAGAGCTGTTTCTTCGGCGGGCTTCGTGGTCGCTTCCGTCTTCTCCGGCTCCGGCTCGGCTGGTTTTGCGGCAGAAGTGCGTCCTAAAATTTCTTCCGCCGACGCGGCCTTGATCTCGGCGGCGGGGATCACTTCACCTTCGACGGCGGCCGCATCAATGACGGGCGCTGGCTCGGCGAGCTTGGCGACGCGCGTCGTGGATTTCACCACGCGAACTTGCGGCACGCTCAGGTCGCGCACGGTGGGTTCCGGAACTGGTTGACCATCCGCGCCGAGGCCGGATCGTTCGCGCGTTTTGTCCGCAGCCTTGTCATCCGGTTGACTGCCTTGCCCGTCGATTTGTTCCTGCAACTGCCGGGCGCGCTTTTCCAAATCCCGCGCGCGTTGGGCGAGCGCTTTTTCCTCCGCCGACAAATTCGCAGCTTCGGCGCCGTCGCGTTTGAAGAATTCGCGCAGCCACGATCCGAGGCGCAAATCCGTCAAGCCGTACAAGCTGGCGATGTAAATCATCAAAAAAATAATCGTCGCGCCGAAGTGTCCGAAGTTGTTGAAGAAACGGTTGGCGGTGTGCCCGATGAAGCCGCCGGGGATCGCGTTGGCGTTCGCTTGAAAGCCGCCGAAGAAATGCGCGTACTGATCCAGCAACCCCGTCGAGGCGAGCAGGAAGGCCGCGGCCGAAAGCCAGCGTCGCCGCAGATAAGCCAGCGGCTCAAAAAAATTGGCCAGCCCGAAGGCGAGACAAAAAAACGGGAGCAGATACGCCGCCGCGCCGAAAGTTTGAAACAAGCCGAAACCGATCCACGCGCCGAACACGCCGATCCAGTTGCTGGGATATTTGTTGAAGGGTACGCTCGTTGCCGGCAAATCCTTCCGGTCGTACGAGAGCAGCGCCACCAGCAGCAGAAACGCGACGAAGGCGAGTCCAATGCCGACGACTTCGCCGAAACCATGCTCACGTTGCGTGTCCGAGGAATTTTTGCGCGCCATCGCCGGGCAGCGTAGGCAACGAGGTTAAATTGACAAACGAAAAGTGGCCGGCAGCCAGAAAACGGGCGTAAATCAAGTTTTGAACTCTTCTCAAATCGAAAACTGAATTTGGATTCCCAAACCCTCGTCCGTCCGCCGAACCTTGTTGTAAACTTCGAAGAAGCGGACGTGAGTCCTTCCAGCTAAGGTAACAACACCAGCCGGAAGTAGCCTTGCGCGGCGTTCGGCAGAGAATTTGTGAACGTACTCAGGTTCCCCGTGGCGGTGATTTCCGCCAAGTGCTGCCAAGGGTCTTTGATCAATCGATTTTTGTATTCGAGCCGATACTGTGCGCCGGGAAACGAATTCCATCGAAAGGATACTGCACCGTTTGCTTGCGTCGAGGCGGATAATTTTGGCGTCTGAACCAGCCGAAACAAAGTTCCCTTTCCGAACTGGCCACCGGCTGATGTGACTCCGTAAACATTTCCATCAGTTCCCAAAGCGACTTGTCGATTCGGCTGCGCGCCGTTTGTCCCGTTGAACACAGCCAAAGTCGTCAAACCTGCTCCGCGAGTGAACTTGAAGAGCGTGCCGTTGCTCAGGTCACCAGCTTGGGCCGTAGATCCGAAAAAGCTGCCGTACGTGGCTCCGTAAAAACTGCCATCGCCCGCTTCAACCAAACCTCGAGGAAATGTGCCATTGCCATCCTTGAACGAGGCCAGGACCACCAGATTGCTGTCGGACGAAATCGAAAATACCGTCCCTCGATCTTGTTCACCTCCTTGGGCGGCAGTGCCGTAAACACCACCGTCTTTTGCCAGCGTGAAGTACACAAAACCATAACCGGTTGTCTCATTTAGCTGGAATAGCGTGATGAATTCACCGGCATGAGTCAGCTTGAAAATGGTTCCCCCGGCGACGGTTCCCCCGCCTCCGGTTCCACCTGCTGATGTGCTTCCGCAGATGACTCCGCCGGCGGTTTCGACCAAGCCTCCCAACGCCTGATACCCGTCACTTCGTCCGGTAAAATTGTAAAGGTTCGTAAACCCGTCGCCCGTGGTACCGATTCGGAATACCGTGCCCTGATTGTTCAAACCGCCGGACAGAGTGGTGCCATAAAGATTGCCGTCTGACGCAAGTAGCAACCGCCCATAAGGCCGCGCTCCATTGGTGCCACTGAAGACAAACAGTTCTTTGAAACCGCCGTCGCGGGCGATTTGAAACAAGCTCCCATTTCCATTGCGACCGAAGATGGTAAAGCCGTACAATTTCCCGTCCTTGGCCTCGACCAGTCCATCAGGGTCTGTTCCGCGATCCGACTCCCCTTCAAAGGAAACAAGTGTAGTGAATGAACCGCTCGCGGTTGCCCGAAATACACTGCCCGGTAGCGATATTGAATTTAGACCGTCAAAAAAACCGGAAGTCGTCCCGTAAAATCCTCCGTCGGACGCCGAAACCAAACTGATGCCTGTGCCGAACTGAAAAATATGGATCACTTGCAACGTGTAGTCTCCATCGGTTTGCGCTGCGGGTGCGGCACAACCTCCAGCAATTAAAAATGCCGCAACGTATTTTGAAAGATGTTGACTGATAACTAAACTGAGAAAGTTCACTCTGAGTTTGCCCCCGTTGCTTCGTCTCCAACTAGCAGCGGGCGTTTGGCTTTGTATCACCACGCAAAGTAAGTCCGGATGGATCGCCTGTCGAACGCAATTTGATTAACATACTTACGATTGGGAAGTTGATTTTTGCCTTACAAAATCCCGCGAAACCAATTTCACTCGCGGCATGTCACACCGGATCGAGAAAAGTTTTTCCGCGAAGCTGAAAGCCGCCGTCCCGTTCGGCCTCGGCCAGACCAAGCCGAAACATTTTCGCGACATGGCCGGCATCGTGTGGCGCAATCGCGACAATCTGGGCTACGCTTGGAAGGTCATCACCAAAGGCGTCTGCGACGGCTGCGCGCTCGGCGTCGCCGGCCTGCACGACTGGACAATCGACGGCGTGCATCTCTGCATGACGCGGTTGAATTTGCTCCGGCTGAATACGATGCCTGCTCTCGACGAGTCGCTGCTGGCGGACATCGAGGGGTTGCGCGCCAAACTCGACTCGGAGCGCCGTTCCCCGTCCCGGCACGGAACCGCAAAGCAAGTCTCGCCGAATCTGAGTTCGGCACTCCACTTCGACAATGCGCAACTTCGCGAGCTGGGCCGGCTGCCGTTTCCGATGCTGCGCGAACGCGGCGCGAAAGGTTTTCGGCGCATCAGTTGGGACGAAGCTTACGCGCGCATTGCGAAACGTCTGCGCGGTCTGGATGGCAAACGCTTCGCTTTCTTTGTCACGTCGCGCGGCGTGACGAACGAGATTTATTACATGGCGCAAAAAGTCGCGCGGTTCCTTGGCACGAACAACGTCGATAACGCCGCGCGCCTCTGTCACTCACCGAGCACCGGCGCGATGAAGTACGCCCTCGGCGTCGCCGCCACCACGTGCAGTTACACGGATTGGTATGGCACCGACCTCATCATTTTCTTCGGCGCGAACCCGGCGAACGATCAACCCGTCACCACCAAATATCTGCACGAGGCGAAGCAGCTCGGCACAAAGATCGTCTGCGTGAACCCGTATCGCGAGCCGGGCATGGAGCGTTACTGGGTGCCGAGCACGGCGGGCAGCGCGCTCTTCGGCACGGACATCATGGATTACTGGTTCCCGGTTTCGCAGGGCGGCGACATCGCCTTTCTTTACGGTGTGCTGAAATTCTTGATCGAACGCGACTGGCTAAACCACGAATTCATCGCGCAGCACACGGTGGATTTTCAGTTGCTCAAACTGAAGACGGAAAACCTCCCACTTGAAACGCTCGAAGCCCAGAGCGGTCTTTCGCGCGCGGCGATGGAGGAATTCGCCGCGCTCATCCGCGACGCAAAGAACGCCGTACTCGTGTGGAGCATGGGCATCACGCAGCACACGTTCGGCGGCGACGCGGTGTCGATGATCCTCAATCTCGGCATCGCGCGCGGTTACGTGGGCCGCGACAAGAATGGGCTGATGCCGATTCGCGGACACAGCAGCGTGCAAGGCGGCGCGGAGATGGGCGCTTACTCGACGGCGTTTCCCGGTGGCAGATCAATCAACGCCGAAAACGCGAAGCACCTCTCCGAGCAATATGGTTTTGCGGTTCCGGATCAACCCGGCTTGACCACCACGGAAATGGTCGAAGCTTGCGCACGCGGCGAACTCGACGTGCTTTACTGCCTCGGCGGAAATTTTCTACGCACACTGCCGGAGCCGGACTACGTCGCGCGCGCGATGACCAACGTCCCGCTGCGCGTGCATCAGGACATCATCGTCACCGACCAGATGTTCATCGACGCGAAGGAGGAAGTCATTTTGCTGCCCGCGAAGACGCGTTACGAGCAGGACGATGGCGGCACGGAAACGACCACCGAGCGGCGCATCGCGTTCAGTCCGGAAATTCCGCGTCAAGTCGGCGAGGCAAAGGCGGAGTGGAAAATTCTCCGTGAGTTGGCCGCGGCGGTTTATCCCGGCCGCGCGCATCTGCTCGGTTGCGAAACCGGCTGGAAAATGCGCGAAGAAATTGCGCGCGTCGTGCCATTCTACGATGGCTTCCAGCATTTGAAGAAGACCGGCGACGCGATCCAATACGGCGGGCCGCATCTTTGCGCGAACGGCAAGTTTGCCACAGCGGACGGCAAAGGACATTTTCGCGTGGTTGAATTGCCGCCCGGTCCAGTGGGGCGCGGCGTTGTGGAGCGAAGTCAAGGCTCGACGGAATCTCGCCTCACGGACGGCGCGTGCGAATTCATCGTTTCGACGCGTCGGGGCAAACAATTCAACACGCTCATTTACGCGGAGATCGATCCACTCACGGGCGCGGCGCGGGACGCGGTGTTCATGAACCCCGACGACGCGGCCGTGTTGCACGTCAAGAGCGACGATCGCATCTCGCTGGTGAATGATCTCGGACGTTTCGAGGGGCGCGTTTTTCTCGCGCCGATTGCGCGCGGCAATCTGCAGGTGCATTGGCCGGAAGCGAACCACATCATCCGCCGCGGCCTCACCGACACGCTCGGCGGCGTGCCGGATTACAACGCGCTGGTGACGGTGCAAAGGGCGTAGTCGTCAATTATTGAAATGCCAGGTTTCTGGATGCGGTTCGTGGTCGTTGTTCCAGCGTTGGCGGTCTCGGTCACTTTTGCGCTCCCAGACAACCCGCTTGGCATACTCGACGTGCCCATCGCAAAAAACCACATTCGCTCCGAGATTGTGACGCGGAGCCAAATCCGCCAACAGGTTGGTCGGATAAATGTCATCCAAATCCATGTCCCCGCCGGGTCGTCGCACTCCGGCATCTGCTGAAGCGATCATGTCGCTCGGCACTTTCACTTGATTTTCGGAAAGATAGATGGAAGTGCCGTCGCGATTATTGGAGCCGCCGTCCAGCCCCAAGCTCGGAGACGTAACCCGATAGCGGCCGCTCCCCGCTTCATTGTAACCGTAACTATAGTTGGGCTGTGGCAGGCGGGTCGTGTTCGTCCATTTGGGAGCCAGTTTGTTGGCGGGACAAAAAAATAGATCACGGGCATTGGCGGCGAAAGGGAGCAATTTGGTGTCCCACAGCGTGGCCGTGCCGCCACCGGGGCTGGGGCCGCCCGTCGTGCCCCACAACGGATATTTTTGGAACTCGCCCACGTAGAGGTGCAGCGTGATGCCGATTTGGCGGAGATTGCTTTTGCAAACGGCGGATTGACCGGCCGCCTTGGCGCGCGCCAAGGCCGGGAGGAGCATGGCGGCCAGGATCGCGATGATGGCGATGACCACCAGCAGTTCGATGAGGGTGAATGCGAAACCGCTTTGCTTGCTCGCGGTAGTGGTCATGGCCAGCGACATTGCCGTTAAAATGGACATCATGGAATGGGCGTTTCGCCGCACACGGTCGCCTGCGGCAATTAGACAACCTTGGACGTGCGCCATTGTGCCGTGCTTCCGACTCAAGACATTCGGCGACGAATCCCGAATGCCAACGTGGCCGCGCGCTCCGACGGCATGGTTGCAGCCGAGACCAGCTTTGCCACCAGCTCGCGCGGGTTGACGTGATTTTTGATGGCGAGGTCGATCTCGCGCAAAGCCTCCCGTTCTCAGCGGAAGATTCTCTGCGAGAAAAGATACAAATTGTTCCGCCACTCCGGCGTGTCATGGGCGTTGCCGTCCACGTGCCAGATGTGAGGAAGGTTCTTTTCCTTCAGATAAGCGTGGACACCCTGGCTGATGTTAATCAACCCATCCTTGTTGCCACAGGAGAGCCAAAGGAGTTTCAGCTTTTGTGTCGCCGCCGCTGGGTCGGGCACAAGTTGAGCGGGCGGCCTGGTGTTAGGCGCGGGTGAAAAGGCGCCAACCCAGGCAAAGATGTCGAGGTGGCTCAGCCCGAAGTTCAGCGACTGACCGCCGCCCATCGAAAGGCCGGCCAGAGCGCGATGCTCGCGGTCGGCTTGCACAGAAAAGCGGGACTCGATCGCGGGAATAACATCGTCGAGCAGGTCACGCTCGAAATTCGCAAAGGCTGGCGCGGACTTGAAGACGTCGCCCTCGGCGCGGTCGTTGAGCTGCGCGCGGCCGTTCGGCATCACCACGATCATGGGCGTAAGTTTCTGCTCTGCCAGCAGGTTGTCCAAAATCACCTCGGGCGGGGCGAAGCGCTGCCATTCCGTCTCGTCGCCGCCGATTCCGTGAAGCAGGTAAAGCACGGGATATTTGCGCTCCTTGGAATAACCGGGCGGGGTATAGACGAACATCTTGCGCTTGGTGCCCACGCTCTTCGAGTCGTATTCGACCATCTCCGATTTGCCGTGGGCGATGCTCTCGCGCTTCACGTCAAACCCAGCGGGCGGATCGGCAAAGGCTGGCTTGTCGTCAGGTCCGAGCACGATCGGTCCTCCAAAGCGTCTGCCTCCGGCCACCACGTTTGTCATCGACACCCGCTTTGCGATCAACTCCTCGATGGCAAAGTCGCCGACCTTGCGGGTGAACTTGATTTCGTCGCCGGCGATCTTTCCCTTGTAGTCGATGCGGATTTCGTTGTCTTGAAACTTGAATGTCTCGAAGAACGTGAGCGTGTCTCCATTCAGCTTGACCTCTTTGAGGGTAAGTTCCTGCTTCTGCCCCGCGACATCAGCCGCGGCTTTGCCGGTCACATTGGTGCCATTTTGCTTGAGCGTGTAGGTGTATTTTTGGAGGCCGATCTGAGTGTCAAACTCGGCTTTCCAATCACCAGTAAGGTCGGCGGCGTGGGTGATGCTGATGAAGGCAGACGCGGTCAGCAGACTCGCCATTGTTTTCAATTTCATATTCATGTTTCTCAGATGGAAGCGATCTGACGCATGAGACGCCAACCACATCTGGCAGATTACAGCAATGTTCCTGTTCACGCCGCCAGTAGGATGGCGCGCTTTGGGAAATGATTCCGATCGGCCAAATGAACTTTCCGCCAGCCACCAGCAACTTACTCTGTGAAGCGCATGGCCGTCACTCCAGAGCAACTCTACGAGCAGACCCTCGTTATCCGCAGCCAGATTGGCGATGAAGCGGCATTTAACGAGTTGCTGACACGGCACGGGCCACGGCTGCTGCTCTTCACCCAACGCATGATGCAAAGTTCGCCAGCGCAGGTCGCCGATGTGACGCAGGAAATCTGGGTCGCCATCTTTCGCGCGCTGCCGCGTTTGCAAGACGCCAGCAAGTTTCGGCCGTGGGCATTCCGCATCGCAAGGGATCGCATTTATCGCGAATACCGGCGGCGCAAACTGCCGGTGTTGTCGCTCGACGAAGCGATGCTGGACGAACTGCCCGCAGCCGACGAAGGCGCGACCGCCACCGACCGGGAACAGCTCCATGACTGCCTGAACTCAATTTCACTGGAACACCGGGAAGTCCTGGTGCTGCGATTCTTCGAGGAACTGAGCTACGAAGAAATTGCCCGCGTCACTGGTGCCACGGTCGGAACGGTGCGCTCCCGGATTCACTACGGCAAACAGGCTCTCAAAAAAACATGGAAAGAAAAAACAGTATGAACGATCAACCAAAAAATCCCCTGCCGAATCTCGATGACATCAACGCCCGCGTCGCCACCGCCGTCAGCGCGCACCGAACCAAGGTCCGTGTGCTGACCAGCCTGGCGTTGGTGTTTGGATTTCTGGCCGTCGCCGTGAGCCTGATGATTGTAGCTTTCTATCCGATCATGTATCTGCCGAAACAGAAGGAGATAATTAAGCAGGCTGAAGCCGCCTTGACCCAGGCAAAAACCGAAACCGTCGAAGAGACGGTGCAGCGTCTGGACAAATTTTTGGGTGTGGAAATTTTTATGACCCATGTCATCAGCATGGGAACCACGATTGTTGCCGCCGCCGTGGGCATCCTGGCGCTGGGCACGCTTGTCCTGGTGCTGGTCGTGATGCTGAATCGGCGCGCGACACTCCATCAAATCAACGTGAGCCTGACTCAGATCTCGGGCCAGCTCAACGAACTGCAAATGCGGGGAAACGAAAGATAGCCGCGTTCGATCCTGAACGAGACAACAGGAATCACGGCAGGTGTCGCATCTGCGTCGGCGGTGGATTTCAAAACATGCCAGCGCGCCTCGACATTTTGGAGTTGCGGAATAAGCCTCTGAACCGTCGCTTGCGTTTCGTTCTCGTTGCGGCAATCTGCGCCGGTTGAAAAATTTCCTACTCGCCAACACCGCGCGAATCCGCTGGCTCCTGACGCTGACTGCGGGCGTTCTGCTCGCGCTGGCCTTCCCCAAGGCGAGCGTCGCGGGGCTGGCCTGGATCGCACCGGGCATGATGCTTTTCACCGCGCTCGGATGTTCCGGTCGCGACGCGTTCCGGCTCGGGTTCGCCGCCGGGCTGGCGTATTTTCTCGTTTCGCTATACTGGCTTTGTCTCATCCCGTTTCCAATCGGCGCGCTCGCGGCCTGGCTGTCGTTGAGCGGCTACTGCGCGCTTTTTCCGGCGCTGTGGGTCTGGCTGGCGTGGAAAATGTTTCCTCGGCCGACTCACCCTCCTAGATCGATTGCGGGTGCTGATGAATATCCAACGACTTCAACTTCGGTGAGTTGCGTCCAGCCCTGGGATGAATTCGCCACGCTCGCGTGGTCACAACGAATGATCTGGTCGTTGTCGTGCGCGGCGCTGTGGGTCGCGCTCGAGTTCGTGCGCGGACGGTTTCTGAGCGGGTTCCCGTGGAACTTTGTCGGCGTGTCGCAATACCAACTCGTCCCGTTGATCCAAATTGCCTCGGTGGCGGGAGTCTATGGCGTTTCGTTTCTGGTCGTGTGGTTTTCGGTTTCGCTCGCGAGCACAGTGGTGATCTTGGTGCGCCGACCAGGCGATCGTTGGGCCTGGCGCGCGGAACTGGTGCTGCCGCTGATCGCGCTCGCGCTGCTCACGGTGTTCGGCTTTGAGCGGTGGTTGAATTTTCCCAAGCCGGCGCGCGAGCTGAAAGTTGCCTTGGTGCAACCGAGCATTCCGCAGACGCTCATCTGGAACCCGAATGAGAACACGAACCGTTTTCAAAAGCTCATCGAACTTTCCGAACTCGCGCTCACGAGCAAGCCCGACTTGTTGATCTGGCCCGAAGCAGCCGTGCCGAACATGCTGCGCTACGACGACCCGACTTATCGCGCCGTGACCAATCTCGTGCAGGCGCATCAAGTGTGGATGATCCTCGGTTCGGATGACGCGGCGCGGCGCGAAGACGCGAAGACGGACGCCGACGTGGATTATTTCAACAGCAGTTTCTTGCTCAGCCCGGCCGGTGAAATCGCGGCCACGTATCGCAAACGCCGGTTGGTCATCTTTGGCGAGTACGTGCCGCTCGCGCGTTGGCTGCCATTTTTGAAATACCTCACACCGATCAGTGGCGGTTTCACGCCGGGCCGCGAGCCGGTGACTTTTCAAATCCCCAGCCCGCGCGCGAATGCGTCCGTGTTCATCTGCTTTGAAGACGCCTTTCCGCATCTCGCACGCGAATACGTGAACGACGGCACGGATTTTTTGCTGAACCTCACCAACGACGGCTGGTTTGGCGAATCCGCCGCGCAGTGGCAGCAAGCGGCGATGGCGGTTTTCCGCGCGGTCGAAAATGGCATCCCACTCGTGCGCTGCACGAACAACGGGTTGACGTGCTGGATCGATTCGATCGGCCGGATGCACGAAGTTTATTTCGGCAACTCCTCGGACGTTTATCAGGCGGGGTTCAAGGCAGCGCGCATTCCGTTACTGGCAAATGGCGAGAAGCGCGCGCCAACGTTCTATCATCAGCACGGTGATTGGTTCGCGTGGAGTTGCGTCGCGTGGTTGAGCATTTGCGTCAGCCGCGGTTTAGTGAATTGGAGAAACTCTGGCCGCAGCCCACAACCACCCGTCGGTTGATCGTCTTGCCCGGTAAACCGCGCGCAGTTTTACAGCGCCACGGTCACCGTTTTCACCTCGGTGTAATTGCGTAGCGCGTATTCGCCGAGTTCGCGGCCGAGGCCGGACATCTTGTATCCGCCAAACGGCGCGGCTGCATCAAACACGTCGTAGCAGTTGATCCAGACCGTGCCGGCTTTGAGTTCGGCCGCCAGTCGATGGGCCTTGCCGACATCGCGCGTCCAGACCGCTGCGGCCAAGCCATACATCGTGCGATTGCCGCGCTCGATGACTTCATCCACGTCCTTGAACGGAATGATGGACATGACCGGGCCGAAGATTTCTTCCTGCGCAATTTTCATTTCATCCCTCACGTCGCGGAAGATCGTGGGTTCGATGAAATAACCCCGGTCGCCATGACGCCGTCCGCCCATAAGCATTTTGGCTCCCTCCTCTTTCCCGGAGCGGATGTAGCCCATCACCTTGTCGAACTGTTCCTGGCTGACTTGCGGTCCCTGCGTGGTCTGCGGATCGAAAGGGTCGCCGACCTTTTGCTTGCGCGTGCGAGCCATGACTTTTTCCACGAACTTGTCATGCACACTCTTTTCGACGAACAAGCGCGAGCCGGCGCAACAGCACTGGCCTTGGTTGAGAAACAGGCCGACGAAAGAACCCTCGACCGCCGCGTCCAGGTCGCAATCGGCAAAAACGATGTTCGGACTTTTGCCGCCCAGTTCCAGCGTGACGCGCTTCAGATTGGAGCGTCCCGCCGCCTGCAAGATCAACTTGCCGACCTCGGTCGAGCCGGTGAAGGCGACCTTGTCCACGTCCATGTGTTCGGCCAGCGCGGCGCCGGCGGTCTCGCCGAATCCCGGCACGATGTTCACCACCCCTTCGGGGATGCCGGCTTCCAGGGCCAGTTCGCCGACGCGCAAGGCAGTCAGGGGTGTTTGTTCGGCGGGCTTGAGCACCAGCGTGCAACCGGCGGCAAGCGCGGGTGCCCATTTCCAAGCCTGCATGAGCAGCGGAAAATTCCATGGAATGATCTGCCCCACCACACCGACGGGTTCGTGGCGCGTGTAAGTGAAATAGGGACCGTTGACCGGAATAGTTTTGCCTTCGATTTTGTCCGCCCAGCCCGCGTAGTAACGGTAGCAATCCAGCGCCAAAGGCAGGTCGCCGTGCGTGCTGTCATTGATCGGCTTGCCGTTGTCGAGCGTTTCGAGCGCCGCCAATTCAGGCAAGTTCTTCTCAATCAAATCTGCCAGGCGATAAATCAGTTTGCCGCGCTCGCGGGCGTTCATCTTTTTCCACGGGCCTTTTTCAAAGGCTTTGCGCGCCGCTTTCACGGCTTTGTCCACGTCCGCCTTTTCGCCTTCGGCAACGTGGGCGATGACTTCACCCGTGGCCGGGTTGAGCGTTTCAAAAGTGCGGCCGCTGGTCGAACCAACCCATTTGCCGTCGATGAGCATTTGCGTCTGACGGATCTTGACCTTGGGTTGGTGGTTTTTTCTGGGAGGAGATAATGTTGCGGATTTCATAATGGCGGGAGCCTAGCAAGGTTCGCCGCACGACGCCACGCCAATTTTTGAAACAGCGCGAGGACGAATTGACTCGGGGTAAATGTTACCGGAGCGGGGAGATGGACGGGCGTCCGCAACGGTGAATTGGATTTGAAAGTCGTTGACTGTCTCTTCTGGCGAAATCACTCTGACTCCTTGAAAGCCCGCGCAAGCTTCAACGTGGTTCCCCGTCGCGAAGGAATTTTTACTCGACCCTTGCCGTTGCGTCCGGCACGCCACCAGGAACAGCATGATGATAAGATCGCCAACGTTTCTGTTTCCTTCGCCGCAGCCTCGGCAGTTCACCCAATCAATATGAAAAAGCAAATTGCTCCCTATCTTGTTTACCTTTTTTCATCGGTGCTGTGGTCGATGACCGCCAGTCCGGCCTTCGCGCAGAGCGCCGCCATCAGTTACCAGGGCCGACTGACGCAGGCAGGCAACCCCGTGACCGGCATCTACGACATGCAGTTCAAGCTGTTCGACACGGCGGCTGTCGGCACCGGCGCGCAACAGGGTGCCGCGATCAACAACTCCGCCGTGCCGGTGACGAACGGAGTCTTCACCGTCACGCTCGATTTCGGCGCCGCCGTTTTTGATGGCTCGCCGCGTTTCCTCGAAATCGGCGTGCGACCGGGGGGCGTGTCCAACCCGTACAACTTGCTCGCGCCGCGCCAGCAGGTGACTTCGATTCCGTACGCCATTCAAAGCCTCAACGCGGCGACGGCGGCGACCGCGCTCAACGTGGCCAGTGGCTCCGTCGTCAAGAGTCTGAACACGCTGAAAGACGACGTCATCCTGGCGGAAGGCCCGAACGTCACGATTACCCCCAGCGGCAATACGCTGACTATCGCTTCCACTGGAACGAGTGGAGTGGGTGGCAGCAGCCTTTGGAACCTGAACGGCGCGGATCTTTTCTACACTGCGGGTAACGTGGGCATCGGCACCAACAATCCGACGCCGGGACTGCGGCTGGAGGTCGATGGGAACGTTCGCCTGCATCCCAACGGCGGCATCCCCGGCGGGTTCATTCAATTCGGCACGCCCAATGGGGAAACCGGCATGAGTATCTCCGGCACTAACCGGGCCGATATCCGATTTGATGGCTCGACACTCAAGTTGCTTGCTGGGGTCGGCCTCGGAGCCATGCCTTCTGGAAATGGAATTGCCATCACCACCAACGGCGACGTCGTCATCGGGCCAAAATCCTACGTATATCCTTTCCCAAAACTCGAAGTAAATGGAGACACAGTATTCGCCGGGCACATCGGCATGAACATCCAAGCTCTTTCCGGCGTCACACTGGCCATCGATCCCGGAGGTGCCCCTCAGCCGTTTCTCGTGTATGACAGCGATGGAGTAAGTATGTTTTATTTAGACACCATCCGCCTTAACAACCCAACCCCCCCATTCGCCTACAATTCACTCCACATGAATGGCGACGCCTACAAGAGTTCAGGCGGCACTTCCTGGGGGACATTTTCCGACCGGCGTCTCAAGCAGGACGTGCGGGCGTATGAGCCCGGTTTGAAAGAAGTCCTGCAACTGCGCCCCGTGCGCTTTCGCTACCGCGACGATCCCAAGCGCAGTCTGACCTCGAACCACGAGGAAGTGGGCTTCATCGCTCAGGATGTGCGCGAAGTCATTCCCGACGCCGTCACCGAGGACAAGGACGAGTATTTGTCGCTCAAGGCGGACCCGATTCATTGGGCGGCCATCAACGCCATTCAGGAGTTGAACGTGAAGCTGGCGGAACAACGCGCCGAGAACGCGGAGTTGAAGCGACGGTTGGAAAAGCTTGAACAACGGATGAACCAGAAGCTCGAAAGGGCGGAATGAAAAACCGAGAGTGGAAGATTGAGGATGGAAATAGGCTGGCGTAGTGAGGCAGCCATGAAACAAATCACCCCCCATGCCGGAATCTTTGGCGAACGGAGCGCGGCATTCACGCTCGGATGTCACCCAGACGCGGGCGGGCAAAGTCGGTCAATCCCGTTGGGATTCTTTCAACCGCCGACTTCCTCCGTCCACCTTGCACAGATCGTCATGAAATCATTCCTCATCCTCGGATTGGCTGGAACCTTCCTCGCGGCCGCGACTGTTTCCGCGCAGAATTATGACATCGACTCATTCGCCATCGACAGCGGCGGCGGCACGAGCACGGGCAACGGGTTCACCGTGAGCGGCTCAATTCGCGTGTTGGCTGCGGCCCCGATGAGCGGCGGCGGTTACGCGGTGAGCGGAGAATTCCAGAGCCTCATCGGTGGAGTCCCCCCAACGGTTGCGGCCCCCGCGATATTTGATAATACCGGCGGCACTGAAAACGGCTACGAAGAGGCCACGGCCAACACTTGGCTGGCGAATAAATTTTGTCTTGGACCGCAAACCTACCAACTCGACTCAGTGAGTTTGCTTTTGAACAGCCAAGACTTCAGCGGCGCACCAGGCCCGCCCGCCGCGGTCCGGCTCCAGATCTATTCAAACGACCCGGTGAGCGGCAAACCTTCCGCCAGCACCGGGCTGATTATGAATCTCTCCGGCCTGACCAACCCCATTACCCTGCTGGGGGGCCAACAATTGGTCATGTGGACCCCCGCCACGCCTTTCACTCTCGCGGCAAATACATGCTACTGGGTCGTGTTGAGCACCGATGCTGGATATATTGGCGAGATTGATTCATTCACTATGCCCACCGGCGATGCCGCAGCCCTCGGGCGCGGTATATCCGGCAACGCCGGTGCGGCGTGGTTCGTGTTCGACAATGAAAGCAACCGCAAGATGCTCATCCAGGGCACGGCTGTACCGACTCCGCCGGGACTCAGCATCGCAGGCGTCAGCATTTCCGGGAATGCGCTGCGGTTTAGTTTCCTCGCGCTCGCCGGGCAAAGCTACATCATCGAAAGCCGGGCCGATCTCGTAACGGGCGCATGGGTGACAGTTCCCGGAACGACGATCACCGGCACCGGGACGGCTGCGCAAGTGACGATCCCGAATGCCTTGACGCAGCCGCAGCAATTTTACCGCGTGAAACAATTGCCGTGATCTTCAAAGGGTGTTTCGCATTCACACCCAAGATTCCAACGCCAAACCTCCTATCCAAAGGCCCGCCTCCGTCAAATCTTCCGTCCGGTATCGCAGTCCTGGGTGGCCGCTCCAAAGTTTGCGGAAGAGCAAAACGGACGGTTGCCCGACACGTCCAATTGTCGCCACAAAGTTGGAGCGGACAATTGATCGGACAAGTTCGTGGTCCCTACACTTCAAAGCCCGCCAGTTTTCAGCGCGAACCCGGCTCCTGCAGTTGCTTCACCGAAGTAGCGAAGCCTTTGATTCGATTGCGCTGCACTTGGATTTCCTTGGTCTCCGCTCCGAGACGCACGGCGATGCGATTGGCGGGCTGACGCGTTTCCTCGATTTCGTTGCCGGACAGAACCACGGCTTCGGTTGCGCCCTGCACGTCGATGGCGACGCCGTTGGTCGAGCCGCTGTCGATGATGCGGTTGTTCTCGATGCGATTGCGATGGCCGGCGAAGTCTTTGCCGCGCTCGGGGCGAAAGAGCACGCCGACGTCGCGGCTGCGGAGAATTTCATTGCCCGCCACGAGATTGTCCGTGTCGCGGTGACCGATGGAAACGCCGACGCGGTTGCCGATGAGTTGGTTGTTTTCCGCGAGGCCGTACTTCACGCCCCAGCAGAAAAAAATGCCGATGTCGTTTCCTTCAAGCCGGCAGTTGCGAATGATGGGACGCTGCGAGCCGGAACCCGGGTGCAGGCCGAGGCCCGTGTGGTTTTCCGAAACGCAGTTCTCGACGAGCACATCGTGGCAAATCTGCCAACTGATGCCGTCGCCGTTGTAGTTGCGCGCACGCACGCCGCGGATCGTGATGCGGTTGCAATCCTGGAGAAAAATGCAGCCGGCGTAGTTGCCGTCGAGGTTGTCGTTGTGTTCCTTGTTCCCGTCGAGCGTGAGATTTTCGACGGCGAGATCGGAAATGAATTCGCCGCTGAGGATGGGGAAAAGCGTTGCAACAGTCGCGTGGCCGAGCTTCCAGAAATTCTCCCGCAACGGACGGTCGAGCTTGAAACGGTTGTCGTGACGCGCAACCAGAGTTCTTTTGACCACCGTATCCGCTCCTGTGTCCGGATTTTTCGCGCGGAGGCACACGCCGTCGCCAACTTCAAAGCCCGCTGCATCAGCCAGTGTGATTTCTTGATCGAACCAATCGCTGTCCTCGGCCAACTTGGTTTTGACCGACGGCTCCTTGATCAGCACTGTCTCCCGGCCGCTGCCGACGAGGCGAACTTTTGATTGGAGATAGACCGCGTTGCGCAAGTGAAAGTTTCCCGGCAGCACTTTGACGGTGCCGCCGCCGAGTCGCGCTACGTAATCCACCGCCGCCTGCAACACGCGGTCATTCGTGCCGACCAGATCCGCCCGGTCTGGCCCAACGGTGATCGTAAGGCGTTGCGACCAGTCCGGCTCAATCGCGGCATCCCCTGAAGTAGCGCGCGGAGTCGAGACTGCCGGCCGCTCCGCCGCGTACGCGGCAGAGGCCAGGGTGGCAATTCCCGCACAGAGGCAAGTCTGGATGAAACGATGGAGTGGACTGAGAAAGTTGCAGTTGGATCTTTTCACGACACTTTGGAAAATACGGTTGTTGAAGTTGATGAGGCAACGAAAAAGCCGCTACCATTGGCGACGGATTTGGCCGGAAAATGGAACGGCACAAGTTAAAACAGATTTCGCGAAAATGTGCTTTGCGGCGGACGGCATCAACGGTATTCCTCACTTCAAAAAGTAAAATATGTCTGGCGCTGGAATTCCTCATCACGCGGAAAATGACGAACATAAACGCATCGGCATCATTATCTCAGTGATCGCCGTCATCATGGCCGTTGTGGCCGCGTTGGCCAAGGGCGAGGCGAACACGATGATCGTCAAAGAGGTGCAGGCCTCGAACGGCTACGCCTGGTATCAATCCAAACGCCAGCGCAGCTACGTCAACGAACTGGAACTCAAACGCATCGAGTTCGATCTGGCGGGAACACCGGGCGAAGCCCAACGCAAACTGCTCGAAGAACAACGGGCCAAACTCAAAGCGAAGAACGCCGAGTACGAATCCGAAAACAAAGGCATCGTGGCTTCCGCCGACGCCGACAAGAAAATCGCCGAGACCGCCGCGCACAAGCACCACTGGTTCGAGTACGGCGAAATCATGCTGCACATTGCGGTGGTGCTTTGTTCGCTGACGCTGCTCACGGACTTGAAGCTCTTTTACAAACTCGGACTGGCCGCCACGGTCTGCGGCATTGTTCTCGCAGCTTATGCCCACACGTTGAAGCCGCACGCGACAGAACACGCGCCGACGGCTGGCAACACTGCGGCTGGTGCAGTCACGCATTGACGAACTTTACTTTCGCCAACTGTGACTGTTCGCGTAACTGCCACGAACCAACGGATGAAATTCCAGCGCCGTCGTTCAACGGCACTCACCGCGACCCGCGGCGACGCGAAATGAGCCGTTTTAAGATTTGCCAACCGGCGGTTTTTTTCAGCAGGATGAATCGGCTCTAAAACTTGATGCCGGCATCATCATGACGTTCCAACGCTCCGTTTCCATTTCGACGAATCCCGCCCCTCCCGTGGCGGTGATGTTTCGCCGGGGCTATATCCGCTGTCCTTTTGTTTATGGCTGAAGCACCGCCGCCTGCCGACTTGCCCAGCGAATTGCCGTTGCCGCGAGTGATGGCCGTGGACGACAACGCTGACGCGCTCAAGTTGGTGGAGTTACGCCTGAAGGCCGGCGGCATGCAGTGTTTCACGTTTTCGGACGGCCCTTCAGCGCTGCAATTTTTGGATGAACAACTGGTCGATGTCGTTGTGCTCGATGTGATGATGCCGCGCATGGACGGCTATGAGGTTTGCCGGCGGCTGAAATCTCAGGCGCGGACGAAGGACATCCCGGTAATTTTTCTGACGGCGAAGGACGATGTCGCTGACAAAGTGCGCGGGCTGGAGTTGGGCGCCCACGACTATCTCACCAAGCCCGTGCAACAGCAGGAATTGCTCGCACGCACGCAAGCCGCGCTCCGCGTGAAACAACTGCAGGATCAACTCAAGCAAAAGATCGAGCTGCAGACGCAAATCCACCAGCTTCATCAGAAAATGTTGAGCGAACACTGGCAGAAAACGCTCGGACAACTTTCCGTCAGCCTCGCCCACGAGATGAACAACCCGCTGGCTGCCGCGCTCGGCACCGTGCAATTGCTCAAACTGCACGAAGATATGGCACCCGGCCTCAAGCAAGGCCTGGAGACGATCGATACCAGCCTGCAACGCGCCGGCCAGAAACTGCGCAGCCTGTTGCTCGTGGCTTATGGCGGCCGGCAGATTCAACGGGTGCAGTTGGATCAACTGGTGCGCGATCTGGTCACGCTCGTCAACTTTCAAGCCGTGATGAGCAAAGTCAACGTCGTCACCGAGTTGGTGGAAGACTGCGCGTGGGAAGGCGTCGCCAGCGATCTTGGACGGGCGCTGCTTTACATTTTGAACAATGCCATCGAGGCCGCCGCAGGAAGTCAACCATCCCGCGTCAGCGTCGCTTTGCGGGTGGATGAATCCAATTACTCAATCAGCGTGACCGACAGCGGCCCCGGGATTGCGGCGGCGGTGCGTGAACAAATCTTTGATCCGTTCTTTACCACCAAAGGGCCGCCGCACAACGGGATCGGCCTCTACCTGGCTGCCGAGGCGGTGAAAAATCTGGGTGGCCGACTGGCTGTTCTTTCCGTGCCCGAAGAACGGCGCACGGAATTTTGCATTCAACTACCGCGGAACCCGTGAATCAGCCGGGCGTTTCGAACAAACGCCCCAAGTTCAGCCGTTTGCCCGCGAGTGGCCACGATTGTAACCGGAAGCGCGAGAACCAGGTTAGAGGCAACGCATAGTTGGGCTACGTCACCACAAAAAACCGAAACCGCCAATAACGTAGCCGGTGCTCGCAACAACGAAACCTACAGTGGAGAGAAGCACCGGCCTCCATGTCTCTCTCACGTGCAACAGAAAAAACAGCAAGCCCACGAACGGAAGGAACAGGCATGTGAAGAACCATGTCAGTCCGTGCCGATAGGCAACGACAAGAAACTGAACGTCGCCGACAAGTCCGGCGAGGCAGCCGAGTCCGAACAAAATGTATCCGAGCAGAGTCATCGTGCGAAGTGGCCTAGCATTCAAATAATCCCCGCCAGTTCCTGCAAGGTGCGCCAGTTTTCGAGGCGATCCTGATTCGCCGCCTTGATCAGTTCAGTGGGATTGCCGTCCTTGTCGAAATGTTTGGCGAAGCGGCCTTCGCTCCGGGCGAACATGATGAAGTCGAACAACTCACCGGTCTTCGGGTCTTTGTACCAATCTTCCTTTTGCGCGGGATTGCCTTGGAGGCTGAGGCGTTCGGCAATCTTCGATCCTTTGCGCGGATCGTACATGAGCACCGGAAACGTGCGCGTATCGACCGCGAGTTTGCTCTGCGCGGCAGCCATGTTGTCGCCGACGCCGTGCTCGGGCTGGCAGGTCGTATAGACTGTCACGACCGCCGGGCCGTCGTATTCGTTCGCGGCCATGATCGATTTGTAGAAGTGATTGCCCATCGCGCAACTCGTCTGTGCCACGAACGTGTTTGGGTGCATCATGCAAATCTGCGCGAGTTCCTTGCGCCGCTCGGTCTTGCCTTGAAGCACCTTGCCGTGGACGGAGAACTTCGTGTTCTGGCCCATGTAACTCGCGGTCGAGGATTGCCCGCCCGTGTTCGAGTAAACTTGAGTGTCGAGCACTAGTACTTTGATGTTCATCCCGCTGGCCAACATGCGGCTCAGGCTTTGGAAGCCGATGTCCAGCATCGCGCCGTCACCGCCGATGACCCACAGCTTTTTGTCCTTCCAACCCATCTGATCCCAGCGGGCGCGGATGCCCATCGCGTCGGCGGGGGCGTTTTCGAAGAGCGAGTTCGTCCACGGCACGAGATACGGATTGTAAGGATACGTGCTCGCGTAAACCGTCGAGCAGCCGGTCGAGTTGATCAGTCCAATGTTCTCCTTGCCGTAAACAAATCCCGTCGCCGCAAGCATCATGCGCAACGCCGTGCCTTCGCCGCAGCCCATGCACGAACCGGCACCGCCCACATAAAGCAGCGAACGCTCCGCGAGCATCATGTCGCTCAAAAGTTTTTCGTTGATGAACGACTTCGGCGTCTCGGGCATTTTTTTGTAGAAATCCCAGGTGCGCTGATACCGCTTCAAACCCTGGTCGTCCTTCATCAACATGCTCAAGGCGTCGTGGTCGCCGAAGGCATCGACGCACTCGGCGCAGCCTTTGCACTTTGTCGGGTCGATGAAGATGCCGAAGTAACCCGGCTCCTGCCCTTTCTTCTCGTACACGTTCCAGAACTTCGTCGTCTTGCCGAACTGTTTAGCGTAGTGGTCGCGTTCGACCGGGTCGGCGATCTTCGCCAGCTCGGCTTCGAGTTGCGACTTGGGTACGACCTTGCCGAGGATGGCCGTGTCCGGACATTCCGTGACGCACTCCATGCACGCGACGCAGTTCTCGCTCTTGAGCAGCGGAATTTCCGGCGCGATGTAGGAGAAATCGCGCAGCGCGCCCGTGCCGGCGGGAATGAACGAGCGCAGCGTCGAATTATCGGCGGGCAACTCCAATTCGGCGGAGCCGTCGTTGTAAGCGCCGACGATGCGTTCGTTGAAATCCTGCACGTTGAGGACATCGTCGGTGATGGGAACGCGGTTGATGCGGTCCACGGCGGGAGTTTCGAGAGTGTCGGGCATAAATTAAATCGGTTGAGGTCGTTTACTGTCGCAGCTTACTTCGCAAACACCACTTCCTCCTTCGCCTTCGCCGCCGGGGCGCCGTTGAGGATGATGTCTTCGGGGATGCTCATCACGCTCTTCAAGCCTTCGCGCACGCACTTGATGTTTTCCTGCACGACATGTTCGCCGCGTTTGCCGAAGTATTTGCGGATGTATTTCTCGACGGATTCGAGCACTTGTTCGTCGCCCATGCCGCTGCGCGCGGCGAAGGGCGTCACGCGGATGAAGATGCCGACGAGGCAGACGCCTTGCATTCGTTGCTGGAGGTCGGCGTCGGTCGCGATCTCTTTCGCGATCTTCACGGTGTCGAGGTAATAGACCTTGAGCCGTTTGTTGCGGATGATCTTCTGTCCATAGACAGGGATGCCGCGCCACACCGCCGCCGGGTCGGTCTCCGGGCTTTGGATGAAGATGCTGCCCTCCTGCGCGATGCCTTCGAGCGGGTTGCCAAGGTTGAAGGCGTTCACGTCGTTGAGCGGGATGAACTCAACGTAGTTCAGTTCGCTGTGCGTGCGGATGTGTTCGTCCGCGACGGTGAGGTAATAGGTCGTGGGCAGTCCCTTCTTCTCGGAGCCGTATTTCGGATACGCCTGGACGTGGAGGTTGAACAATTCGCCGACGAATCCGGCGATGAGCTTGTTCGTCGTGACGCTACCGAAGCCGCCGACCGAATGCCCGCGCATGGAGAACGCGCCTTCAGGCCGCAGGTCCGGGTCTTCGCCGTCCACGAGGGCGAGCGAATGCTTCACGCCGACGACGGAATACTCGCGCGGTTTCTCCGCGAGCATGTTCTTCACGAGGGAGATGAAATGCCCGCCGCGCACGTCGCGCGAGCCGAGTCCGGCGGAGCAGGCGTAAATTTTCGGGATGCGCGTGATGGCGGGATATTTGAACTCGCCGTTCGAGCCGTAGCTGAGTCCGGTGAGCGCGTCGGCGAACGCGGCACGGAGGCCCTGCGAGAGCGGGTTGGATTGCGCGAGGGGATTATCCATGCGCTCGATGACGGTGCAGGCTTTGACGTTCTGGAGCGCGGCGACGAGTTGCGTGGCGGGAAACGGCGCGAAACAAGTGACGTGAACGACGCCGACCTTGAGGCCCTTTTCCGCGCGCAGATAATCCACCGTGACTTGCGCCGTCTCCATCATGCCGCCCATGCCGACGACGGCGTAATCGGCGTCGTCCATGCGGTAGCAATCCACCATCGAGTAGCGCCGTCCGGTGTTCTTGAAGAATTCATCCATCGCCTCCTGCACCGCGCCGGGCACCTGGTCGTAGAAGTGGCGCTGGGCGATTTTGCCCTTCATGTAGGAGTCCTGGTTCTGCACCACGCCGGTCATCATTGGATTCTTCGGGTCGAAGAGGCAGCGGAGTTTGCCGTTCGGATCGCCAGCGTAGGCTTTGAGGAAGTCGAGTTCCGGCAGGAGAATGTTTTCAATCGTGTGCGTGGTGAGGAAGCCATCCTGCACGTTCATGAACGGCGTCTCGCACGCTTCCGCCGCGCGGCGGGAAATGAGCGCGAGGTCGCAGGCTTCCTGGGCGTTGCGCCCGAAGAGAATGCCCCAGCCGCAGTCGGACACGCTCATCACGTCGTCGTGGCCGCAATGGACGTTGAGCGAATGCGACGTGAGCGCCCGCGCGCCGATGTGGAAGACGATGGGCAGGCGTTTGCCGGAAATGGTGTAGAGGACTTCCTTCATCAGCACGAGGCCCTGGCCGGAGGTGAAGTTCGTCACGCGCCCGCCCGCGAGCGCGAAGCCTTCGCAGGTCGTGGCGGCGGAGTGCTCGGACTCCGGCTGCACGAACGTCAGCGTATCGCCCCAGAGGTTTTGTTTGCCGTTGGAGACTTCGGTTTCGTAGCCGGTGCCCATCGTCGTCGAGGACGTGATGGGATACGCGCACGCGCCGTGGGTGATGTTCGTCTCGACCCACACGACGCCGCCCGCGCCGTCGGAGGTCGTGGGAATGCCGGGGAAAGGGAAGGAGTTAGCCTGGTTGGTCATAATAAAATCTGTGAGTTCAAAGCTGGATTTGAAAAAACCAACTGCCGGGAGATCGTTGGGGGCAGGGGAAAAAACCGCCGCTGGCGATTTTTCGTTCCATTCGCCAGTCTCGTTCGGCCTGCAAAATAAACCGCCGGCATGAAGGCTCTTGCTTGTCGCCCGTTCGCTGCTTGCATTCTCGGCTCGGTCGCCAGGGAATGGATGCAACCTAACAGTCGCACTCTCCACGAGCAAGTGTTTTAGCCCCGGCGCAAATTGTTTTCACGGGACTCAACACGAACTCAGCCAGCACGCGCCCGATTTACGGGAGCTTGCAGATGGTGATGTCGCCGTTGGAGTGGGAGATGGCGAGGCGCTGACTACCCGGACTCCGCCGCTGGCGTTGGCTGTTAACGATTGGCTGAAGTCCTGAGATTATCAGTTCCGGGCTTTCGCCGCTTCCGCCGCTTCAATTTCCGTGACCGCAGGAGCACGCTTGAACTCGATGTGGGGTGCCGGCACAAGTATGCCGACGGCCAGCAGGCTGCCGTCTGGAGAGAATCTTACTCCGCCAAAATAACGACCCCAGTCGGTTGAATTCTGCGGCAATTCGATCGTCAGCAATTCCCGCCCCGTTTCGACGTTCCAAAGTTTCACCATGTCGTCGGCGCCGCGCGTCGCGAGGGTGCGGCCATCCGGCGAAAATGCCAGGTGAATGACCGCATATTGATGACTGGTCAGAGGGAATTTCCGCTTCCCACTCGGAATCTCCCACAGCGCCGCGGTGCCATCGATGTTAGCGCTCGCAAGTGTTTTGCCATCGGGTGAGAAGGTAAGTTCCAGTGTGTACTCCCTGTGGCCCACGCAGGTCGGAAGTTTATTGCCAGTCGTCAGATCCCACAACTCAATGTTTTGATCGATCCCAGCCGCGAGAATTCTTCCGTTCGTGGAAAGGGCAATCGAATAGGGTTTATCTCCAAGCGGCAATTTTCTGACAAGCTGGTCCGTGATGGCGTCCCATACGTGAAGACTGTTCATGTATGCGGCAAGACGTTGGCCGTCGGCCGACCAGGTTACCAAGAGAAACGCGGCCGATCGGTCTTCGTCGATTCGCGCTGCAAAGGGAGGTTCTGAAACGCTTGGCGGCGCGAGAAGCAGATTTCGGCCTGGCTGCGGGGCTTTCCCACGGTTCGGCACGCTCCAGACTTGCACGGCTCCGTTGGTCAGTCCGGCAGCCACTTGATTGCCTTGAGGCGAAATAACCGCGATGCGAACATCGCGGGGCAGTTCGTAAGGAGTCAGCGGCTGCAACGTCGCGGTTTCCCAAGTCCCAAAAGAGCGGTTCGATGAAATCGTGAACATCGTGCCACCATCCCGCGAAAACGCGATCTGCTCAATGCTGTGACCCTCAAGATGGTCCTTAACACTCTGCCGCTCCTGAAATACGTCTGGGCTCCAGAGTTTGATAGCGCCATCCTTGCTGCCGCTGGCGAGTGTCTGGCCATCGGGCGCGAGCACCAGCGATCAAATCTCATGCAGGTGTCCGGGAATAGAATTGGTGGAAACGATGTTGGTGCGGCTCGAAATGTCCCAAACGCGGAAGTCCTGGTCCCTTTTATGCGTGAGCAGAGTCTTGCCGTCTGGCAGAAACACGATGCCTCCCCCACGGAATTCTCCACTCGAGTCGAGCTTGCTCAACGGAAGGCCCGTCTTGGGGTCCCAAAGCTGGAGCCTGCGGCCGGTTCCAGTGGCGAGGATTTGCCCGTCTTTCGAGAAGGCGAGGGCATCGAAAAAACCGAACTCGTTTGTGCCTCGCTGCAAGACCGACGCGGGCTGGGATCTGGCGCCATCTGCTCTGAGTGAAGCGACATTCCAGAGCATGACTTCGAATGTTCCCCCGCTCTCGATTAGCATGGCAACCATCGCGCCATCAGGAGAAAAGGCGACTCTCCAACCGACCAACTGGCCGAGAGTGTGAAGTTTCTTCCAGTTGGCCGTGTCCCAGATGATGACCCCATTGGTTCCGCCCGTGACCAGCGTCTGGCCGTTCGGTGAAATCGCGGGCGGAGATTTCGCTCCGGGCAAAGGCTTCTCTGTCTCTGATGCGAAGGACGGGCCATCGCGAACGGCCACGCCGCCAAACGAGCCGACGATCAAAGTTTGACCGGTCGGAGAAATGGCTAGATGAGTGATAAATGCTGGGTGGCGCCAGCCGATGAACGGAGTTTGGCCAGCCGGCGAAATGGCCACAGCATTGCCGATACGAGGCGTTGCCAGTTCTTTTCCCGAAGCAATATCCCAAACCTTAACCACGCCACCAGATCCGACGGAAAAAAGTGTTTTGCTGTCCGGCGAGAATGCCAGCGACAGGACGCGGTTACTGTGGCCATGGAGAGAGAATTGCTCTTTACCCTGACAGGGATTCCAAAGGTAACGCCACTCCCACCCACGCAAATCGTTTGCCCAAGTTTGGTGGAGATACTTGTTCACCAACTCAGTGGCGAAACCGCGATTTCCTTCTTTCAAAGCGACGCTCGCCACCTTCATGTCGGCCACGTAGAGATTTCGGCGCAATTCCTCGTTCGCTTGCTTTTGCTGGGAAATGAATGCCAAGACACCAATGATGGCCAACACCGCCGCACCAGCAGTGACTAACGCCGTCGTGCGATTCCGCGCGACCCACGACTTGAACTCCGCCACCGCGCCGGTGCGATAGGCTTTCACCACGCGATTGTCCAGATACGCCTGCAAGTCTTCGGCGAAGTCGAGGCTGGAGGCGTAGCGGTCGCGCTTCTCGCGGGCCATTGCTTTCTCGCAAATCGCGATCAACTCGGGCGGTGCTTTCGGGTTGAGCGTATGGATTCGTTTCGGCGGACCGTCGAGCACACGCGCGAGAATTGTGTGCGGCGAGAGGCGCGCGCCCGGTTCCACATACGGTGCCTGGCCGGTGAGCAGGTTGTAGAGAATTGCGCCCAGCGAATAGACATCGGAGAGGGCATCGACATGCTCGACCTGGCCCCGCGCCTGTTCAGGTGGCATGTAGGCCGGCGTGCCCACGACCGAACCGTCCATCGTGATGAGCGGTGAATCGGCGGTCGTAATGTCGCCGCTCGCGGCGCGCGGGGTTTGAATCTCAGTGACGGTAATCCGCGAGTCAGGCACGAGGCGGATGTTGTGGAGGTCTTTGCGGCCGGTGACTTTCGCCAAGCCCCAGTCCATCACATACACTTCGCCAAAACGGCCAACCATGACGTTGGCCGGCCAGTCGCGGATATTCGCGGCACAAGTCGTCGAAGTCTTTCGCCGCGCCGCCACCGCGCTGGCGGACAAAGGCCCCGTACACGGCCAGCGCCTCGGCAAAATTGTCACCCGCGTTGTTTGCGGAATCCGGCATGTTCAAAACTCAGCAGCAGCAAAAGGTCGTGCTCACTCGCGGAGTCGCGTCGCAAGTCGATGGTTGAGTCAGTGCGCCGAACCTAGGTTAAGGATGTTCACTTCACAAGCCGTGGTTTGCGGTTGGGGAATGTTGGTTCTCGCCTGTCGTCGGTGGGTCGCTGGTTCACGAACTGGCGCTCGTGTAACGCCGCAGCGATTTTCGCCAGACCCATTCGGAAAACACAAAGCAGAGCGCGGCCATGAACGCGAGCAGGAGAATTTTCCACGGTTCGTCAAGCGGCTTGACGATGACTTTCGCCGGCACGTTCGAGACGAGCAGAATCGGCAGCGCGAACGTGAAGAACGCCTTGAACAATCCGCGGAACGCCGCGTCGGGCAGGCGGGAAATGTTGAAGAGGTTGTAGTAACCCCAGACGATTCCCTGCGCGCGCACCGTCCAAAAGCTCACGCTGGCCAGCGCGATCATCAGCGAATAGTGAACCAGCACGCCGACGCCGATCAGCGCCGCGAAGCCGGCGACCTGCGCGACGCTCGGCGACAGATGGAGTTGGCGCGCGGCGTAAATGATGACCGCGAGCGCCGAGGCGCCATTGACGAAACTGCCGAGATCGACTTTGCGAAACGAGACGATGAAGCGCGTGTTCACCGGCAGGAGCAGCATGAAGTCCAGTTTGCCTGTGCGGATGTATTCGGAAAGCTCCGTGCAGTTGGAGAGAAAAAGCGCGGTGAAAAGTTGTTGAATCAAATGGCTCACGCCGAGCAGCAGAATCACCTCCCACTTCGACCACGAGGCGATGTGCTCGGTGTGTGAATAAATCACTGTCATGAAACTGATTTGCAGCGCGAACCATAGCAGCTCCACGAAAATCCAGAGGATGAAGTTCACTTTGAAGCCCATCTCGCGCACGACGGAGTTTTTCCACAGCGCGGCGTAGATGCTGAGGTAACGGGCAAGGGTCGAGTTCATGCGCAAGCTTGGGCTTCAATCTTTGTCCATGCGCTCATGTTAATTGTGAACTTGAAACCAGCAGCTTGCAGTTCAAACGTCACGATAGATTTCCCGTCGATGCCCCACGGCCAGCAGATGAATGACGTTCTGCTGCACGTCGAATGTGTAAATGACGCGATAGTCACCGGCGCGGACCCGGTATCGGTTGGAACCTTTCAAGCGATGGTGAGGAAAAGCGCCGAGGCGAAGTCCCAAGTCGTCGATCCTGGCTTCGATGCGAGCCTGAGTTGCCACGGGTAATTTGAAGAACTCCGCGTCGAACCGCGTGTAATAAATTTGCAGCGCCGCGCCCACGGCAACGTCAGGGCTTGCGGACGCGCGGACGAAGCCCTTGGGCCATTTCGCGCTCGGATTCTTGAATGGCCGCTTCAAACGCTGGCGTGAACTCCTGTTCATCCTCGATCAACTCATCGAGCCAGCCACGGATTTGGCGGAGTTCCGCCTGCGATAAATTCGCCAGTTCGCTTTCGATCTGCTCCAACTTGCTCATGGCAGCAGCGTGCTATCGTTGCACGCGAATTTCAAGAGTGAACGCATCGCACCTTACGTCGAACGCAAAAGGCGCGGATCGTATCGCTTCAAAAATGAACGCGCACGACGGAGTTTTTCCACAGCGCGGCGTAGATGGTGAAGTAGCGGTAGAGCGTGGAGCGAGAGTGAAACATTTGTCATTTTTCCATAATTGACCAAGTAACCCACTTCCAAGGCAGGTACAACGAGAAAGTTACACCCGAGAATAAGACGGTGAATAAACAAAAAAGAATCACCCCATAAACTGCCGACGGCATCGGTGGCGCATCGGTCCGACGCAATTGTAGGATTGAATATATTACGGCTGGGATAGGGAGCAGAAGGAGAGCGGGCCGCATCGTATAACAAAGCTGAGTCAACTCCGGCATCGACTGCCCTTCGAGGAGTTCATGAGTGAGAAGTTGCCCATATCCGACAAGTATCCAAAGGCCGAGACAACAAACTGAGAAGCAAACTGAGAAGCCGAGTTGAGCGGTGTTTTTCATCTGATGAATCGCAACAGCATTATTCGCTCACCCTCCCACCGCCGAGTATTTTTTGATCCCGCGATGCCAGACGAAACGCGCCAACGCGTACGCGGCCACGACCCAGCCGAGTTGAATCATGAGTCCTTCGCGGAGCGCCGCGCCCGAGGTCTGGCCGAGGTAGATGCTGACGGGGAAAAAGAGCAGGTAGGGAAACGGCGTGAAGTTCAGCGCGTGCGCCAGCGCAGGCGGCAGGATGTTCAGCGGAAACATGTGTCCGCCGGCGATGTACTCGAACGCGAACAGAATGAAAATAAACGTCGCCACTTCGAGCACCCAAAACGCCAGCAGCGCCATGGTGTACGAGATGAAGAATTGCAACAGGCCCGTCAACACGAGCGAAACCAGAAACCAGCCGAACGCCGCCAGCGTCGGCGGCAGCACGAAGTATTCGCGCAGCCACAGGATGAACAGCGTGACCGGCACGAACGCGACCGCCGTGAAGATCATCCGTCCCGAAAAAAACAGACAGAGGCGGTACGTGAGATAGTCGATGGGCTTGAGCAGAAACTGGCTGATGTTGCCGTCCTTGATGTCGGCGGCGATTTGCCAGTCGTCTTCGTTCACCGCCGTGAGCGCATCCACGATGGTGACCAACAAGTAATACGAGATCATTTGTGCCAGCGTGTATTCGGAAATTTTTTCACCCGCCGTTTTGTCGGCGTAAATCGCGCGCCAGAGCATGATGACGGCGGTGAGAGGGATCAGGCTGAACAAGCTGCGGAACAAAAAATTCACCCGGTAGCTCAGGGTGTTTTGGATCCCGACGTTGATGACGTGCCAGTATTTTTTCAAAGCAGCCGCTCCAT
>JACPZS010000020.1 GCA_016195385.1 Verrucomicrobiota bacterium | reverse complement strand
CGGGCGACACACTTGTCGAATTCATATTTGGGCAGGAAATCGAGGAGTTGGGCGAAGACGGTGCGACCTTCGTTCATAAGGTGGAAAACCGCCGGTTGGCGGTGGAACACCCTTGGGAAGCCGTCGCAGAATTGAAATCGAAAAATGACCGGACAACGAGAAAACGCCTACTTTATCGAGCTGAAACCGTTGTCAGGAAAACCTTAACGGGACAGGAGTGGATCAATATTGCTTTTTCGAGAGCCACGCGGAAGCGGCTTCGCGCTCGACCAGATGAAGCAAGTTTCCCTCGGCATCACGAAAAAAAAGAACCCGGCCACCGCCACCGGCCGGCTTGATGGGTTCGGTGAATTTGATTCCCCGCTGCGCGAGCTCAGCGCGAGTGCTTTCGAGCGAATCAACTCGCAGCGCCAGATGCCGCCAGCCTTGAGATTTGTTGTCTGGGATTTTAGTTCGGTCCAAATTCGCCTGATAAATTTCGATCAAAAATCCACCCGCCAACGCGAGCATGAAAGCAGGCGGGGTTTTGTCCAATTCGCAAACCACCTCCGCTCCCAGCGCGCGAACGTACCAATTCTTCAAGCCGACTGGATCCGCCGCCGCCAAGCCAAAGTGTTCCGGGGAAAATTTCATTTCAAACTTTTGTTTCCGCCAACGCGAGCAGTCGGGCGAATTGTTCCGCCGCCACCGGCGTCACCGAAAGGCGCGAGTGACGGACCAACAGCATTTCTTTCAAAACTTTGTCGGCTTTGATTGCTTCGAGGCTCACCGGTTTCTTCAGCGCTTTCACGGGCGCGAGTTCCACGGCAGACCAATCGCCCTCCGTAGCCGTTGGGTCCGGATAAAATTCCTTCGCCACGCGCGCCAGACCCACGATCTGCTTTTCACTCACGCTGTGGTAATAGAAAACGAAGTCGCCTTTTTTCATCGCTCGCAGATTGTTGCGCGCCTGAAAATTGCGCACCCCTGTCCACGCCGTGCCGCCGTCTTTCACGAACATTGCCCACGAATAAGATTCGGGTTCCTGCTTAACCAGCCAGAAATTCTTTGCCATGCGCGGATGTTAACCGCCACGAGCGATGGCTCAAACTAAAACACGCTCAACTCGACAAGCGCGCTCCATTCGCCCACGCCGGGCTCGCCGGCCAGCGCGCGCGCTTTCACGAGCGTTCCCGCTGGCAGCTCAACGGGTTTCTCGTAAAGCGTCGCGTTCGGGGACAGGCCGCCGCCGGGCAGACGCGGGTCGCTGCCGTTGGTCGCAAAATGAATTTTGCCGCGCGGGGCCGAAGCGTTGAGAAATTTTGCGGACACGAGCAGCGTTGGCGCGTCGATGCGAGGATAAAGCCCACGCTCGCGGAATTGCTGCAAGACGATCGCGGTACGCTTGGGAAAATAGTCATTGAACAAGCGCCGGATTTCAGGCTGCCAATGCTCGTTGACCGTGTAGCGCTCGTAAGGGCCGGTCTTGTACTGATGCACGGCGTGACGATAATTTCCCCAGCGCGCGGACTCGGCGACGATGGCGGTGTGAATCTCGTCGGCGTGGCTGCGGTATCGGGCGGCAGCGGCAGCGGGAGTGAGCGCGCCCGAGCCGAAGCAGTGTCGCTGCACGCGATCCGCGAACATTATCCGAAACTCGGCATTGGCGCGCAATTTGTGAAAGAGCCGCGGAGGGCTTTCGTCGTCATCGAACTCGATGGTGTTTGCATCGACGGTTTCCAACGTGCGTTCGCCGTCCCAGACGAAGAAATGGAATTTGCCGTTTGGCGTGCGGCGCCGCGCCGCATACCAATTCGAGCTGCGATCCCAATCAGCGTTAGCGCCGTAAAAATTCAGCATCATGTAATCGATGAAGCCGGGCAGATCGAGTTGCGCTTGTACGGAACGAAACGCTTCTTCGTTCGTCAGCCCGGCGTTGGCGAGGGTCATCAGTTTTTTCCAAGCCACGTCGTCGCCAGCCAGAATGTGATCGCCGTTGCGCGAATCATAATCGTCTTTCGCTCCGCCAAAATGCGCGGCCGCGAACGCGAGGCCGGGCCGCTCGCAAAGATTGTAGAGGCCCCAATAGAGGCCGTTGAGGTAAAGCTGCACGAACCGCCCGCGCGCTGCGGGATGGCCCATCGCGAGTTGCGTGTCGCGCATCCATGTGTCGCGGAGGTAATCGCCGCGACGGCGCTCTTCGCCGTTCCAGTGCAGCCAGGTGTTGTTGCAGCCACCGCGCAGGATCAGCGTGTCAAATTCAGCCGGAGCGGTTTTTCCAAAAAATGGAAACAGCAACGCTTGTGCTCCGTACTTCTTTTTGAAGACGAGCCGCAACGAATGTTTGGGAGATTCTTCGGGCCGACGATTCCATCCGCCTTGGATGCGCACGCCGCCATTGATTTGAAATCGTTCCCTACTATCGGCCGAAAAAAATTCCACGGACGCGGGATGTTCCCAGTCCGAACCGGATTCGCGCGGGTTCGCGTAAATGCCACGTTGAGGATTAAACCAGTCGTCACGGTCGGCAAGGACGGAGAGCGACGGGATGCTCCGCAGCGCTTCGGTCATTTGTCCGCGATAGTCCGGGTGATTTACGATCGCCGAATCCATCGCGTAGTGAGCTGGAACCAGCTGGCCGAGATTCAATCCCCACGTCGCTGGAAAGTCAGCGCCGGTTTGCTTCAAAACGTTGGCTGTGAAAAGATATGTGCGCGAAACGATTGTGCCCGAAGTCTCATTCTCGCGCACGACGGCGGCTCGAAGCACCGTGGTTCCGGCGATTGTGATTGGACGCTCGTAAAGCGCGCCGCTGTGGCTGGATGGTGCCGCGCCGTTGGTCGTGTAAAAAATCCGACCCCCACTGGAAGGACTCGCCATCGTCACCTCAAAAGGCGTCGAGTAGAAGCCCGATTCGGGCAGGATGGTCAACTCGGCCGCATACATCCGGCTTGCTGCCAAGACTAATTGCCAGCGAAGCGAGGTCAGGAGGAGCAGAAGGCGAATCATGCGGCGGGTGTAAGGCGTGTACAAAAAAACTGGCGGGCTCTGAGACACACGTGAATTCAACTTCAGAACCCGCCAGCCCTTCAATCTTTGAAGGAAATTTTTATCGCCAGAACCGTTTGCTTCGCTCGCCATCACTTAAACTGAACCGGACTCTTTCCGGGTCTTGCGTCCACCGACGGCACAAAATTGCGCTGATGCGTCTTACGGACAAACTGCTGGCTTAATTGCGGTCGAATTCTTAATGCGAGTGGAGGCTGGCTGTAAAGCGGAATTTTCAAGCGCCGCAATGAGGGAACCTGCTCAAGTGGCCGAAATCGTTCCGAGCATTTGCCCCATCGTCATCACGGTGCCCTGGCCGGCGACGATCGTTTCGAGCTGGCCGGTGGCCGGCGATTCCACCGTGGTCAACGCCTTTTCCGTTTCCACTTCCACCAGCCCTTCGCCGGCTTCAACCCGTTCCCCAATGCGTTTGAGCCAGCGGATCACCGTTGCTTCCGTGACGGTAAGATCCTGGTTCGGCATCAGGATGGGCACGCTCGTGGGCCGCGAGGTGCGCGGGATGGCCGGCGTTTCGTGGCGGAAAATTGGCGCCGCGCTCAACCGCCCTGTTTCGGTGGTCGTGGGGGCCGCCGCTACCAAATTTCTTGGCCGGCGCGGCACTGGTGGTTTGCCGGCGCGCACGGCTTTCGCGGCGGCGATAATTTTCTCCACCGTCACGCGAATCGCTTCTTCCAACGAGGGACTGAACGGTTGCGCGACGGGATCCGGATGCAGCCGTCCAACGCCGGCCGCGAGCTTGTCGAAAGCTTGTTCCATCACGATGGCAGCGATCTCTCCGCCCAGTCCGCACATCGCGAAGGCTTCATCGACGACGAGCAAATGTCGGGTCTTTCTCACGCTGGCGAGGATCGTTTCCACATCCAGCGGCACGATGGTGCGCAGATCAATCACTTCGCAGGAAATTTGTTCCTCCTCCAGCAACCGCGCCGCTGCGAGGCTGCGATGCACCAGTTCGCCGCAAGTTACGATGGTCAAATCGCGGCCAGGTTGCACGATACTGGCCTGGCCGAAGGGGACGAAATGCTCGCCCAGCGGTACCTGGCCTTTGGTGCTGAACAACGCTTTGTGTTCGAGGAAAATCACGGGATCGGCCGCGCGCAGGGCGGTCTTGATGAGGCCTTTTGCGTCGGCGGGATTCGAAGGCACCGCGACGATCAATCCCGGACAATGCGCCCAGATGGGATAGTAAGTTCCGCTGTGATGCGGTCCGGAGTTTTTCAGCGCACCCATGCTGGCGCGCACGACCATCGGCACGTGCAACTGGCCGTTGCTCATGTAGCGCAACTTGGCGGCCTGCTCGATCACTTGACTGGCGGCCTCAAATAAAAAATCGACAAACATCAAATCGGCAACGGCGCGACTGCCGGTGGCCGCGGCTCCGACGCTCGCGCCGGTGAAGGCCAGTTCGCAAATCGGCGTGTCGATCATCCGCTTGCCGCCAAATTCCTTCCACAGCCCTTTCGTGTGGCCAAAGCTGCCGCCGCGTTCGCCCGTCCCCTCGCCAAAATAAATAATGCCCGGGTCGCGGCGCATCTCCTCGGCGAGGCCGTCGCGCACCGCGTCGAGCCAGCCCAGCTCCACTGTTTTGCCAGCACGCGCCGACCGCACAGCCGACGGGTTGATCGGGTCGGCCCAGACGTGGTCGTTGGCTGTCGCCGGATCCGGTGGCAGCGCGGATTCCGCAAATGCCACGGCATCCTGCATCTGCGTGGGAACCCAGGAATCGATTTCCGCCAGTTGCACCTCGACCGCATGGCCTTCTTCGAGGAGGGATTTGCGCAGGCGCAGGATGGGACAGCGCTGCTTCCACGCGTCCAGTTCTTCCTGCGTGCGATAAACGCCGACGAGCGGATCGCCCTCGTGATGGCCGACGGTGCGATACGTCTTGGCCTCGATGAGCGTCGGCCCGCCGCCGTTGCGCGCGCGTTCGACTGCCTGCCGCGCGACTTCCCACACCGCGAGCACGTCGTTGCCATCAACGGCAACGCCCGGCAAACCATACGCCGCCGCGCGGCTGGCGATTTCCGGATTCTTCGTGGCGAGCGAAAGCGGCGTCGCGGTGGCGTAAAGATTATTTTCGCAAACGAAAATCACTGGCGAGTTTTGCGCGGCAGCAAAATTCACCGCTTCATGGAACGCGCCGTGGCTCGTCGCGCCGTCGCCGAAGAACGCGACCGCGACTTGATCGGTGCCGCGGGCCTTGGCGCCGATGCCGATGCCCACCGCCGGCGGAATGCCCGCGCCGACAAATCCATTCGTGCCAAACAAACCAATCTTCGCATCGTAAAGATGCATGCTGCCGCCGCGCCCGCCACAGCAACCGGTGGCCTTGCCGTAAAGCTCCGCGAGCAGCGCCTTCGGTGACATCCCCTTGGCCAGCGCGTGGCCGTGGCCGCGATGCGTGCTCGTGATCCAATCCGTGCGCCGCAGATGCGCGCACACACCGACGGCCACCGCCTCCTCGCCGATGTAGAGATGGATGAAGCCGGGCATGCGTCCGGCCCGGTAGTTTTTTTGCGCGGCGAGTTCAAACTGGCGCAGCACCACCATTTGCTCGTAGAGCGCGAGGCATTGATTGCTATTCGGGGCGATCACGAGCGCGGACTATAAAGAGTTGCTCCGTCCAGTCATTATTTTTTCGCGCGAGAAAAGCCAGATTCCACCCCTTCATTCGGACAAAAGATGCGTGCTCTATGGCAAATTTGCGCCAGCGGAAACGAACCACCGCGCCTTGAATGAGCAAAATCAGGCACGAGTGCCACCACGAAATATGTTTGCGAAACCAGATGGAATGCACGAGTTGAGCCAGAGCGAATGCCTGGCGATCGGGATTGATTCGCTCACCAAGATTCGGTTTTGCGAAGCCCTCCGGCATGAATTGATCAACCAGGATGGAGCCTGCCAGGTAGCTTCGCGGGCGTTTCAGACCGCCTCCCAGCAAATTAACTCGCTCACGAAAAGTTTGATTGAAGTGTCGGCCCGCAGCCACGCTCTGGCCCACCAACTCAAAGGCGCGGCCACCGCGACCGATGGTGGCATAGCTGTGGAAGCGATTGCCGCGCAACTCCAGTCGGCGGTGCAGCAACTGGCGCAATTGAGCGCCGCGCTCGCCGCTGCCTCGCCCAACCTCGACCAGATCACGAATTACCTGCGGGCCACATCGGACCGAACTTCCAATCTTTACGTCCTCGGCCAGGCGTATGAGAACCTGGTCATCCAGCTAAAGAAATACAGCGGGAGGCGGCCCGATCCGTTGCTGCGTTTCGCAGCCCTGGCGGAATCTTCCTCATTCGTCGATCCGAAACGATTCACCGCCGTCGAAGCCGAAACGATTCTGATGGATGACGACGTGCTGATTTCGATGACCGACTTAGCCGGCAAACTCACTTTTGCCAACAACACGTTTTGTCGGCTGGCCGAGTACACAAATGAAGAACTCGTCGGCAGTCCGCACAACATTGTCCGCCATCCCGATATGCCGAAGGGAGTGTTCGCCGACCTGTGGCAAAATTTGCGCGCCGGCAAGATGTGGCAGGGCCATGTGAAGAACCGTTCCAAGACCGGACGTTTCTACTGGGTGTTGGCCGCCGTCTTTCCACATTATCGCGGCGACCAGATTCTTGGCTACATTTCGGTGCGCGTCCGACCGAACGCCGCCAGCCTGCCCCGCGTCATCGAAATTTACCGACGCATCCCCTAGTTCACAGCCGATGCCTGCGTCAGCGCCAACGCCGCTTTGCTTTCACGCGCCACATATCTCCGCGTCGGTGGCGGCTAAAAATATTTCCCGAGCAGCAAGCTTAACTCGCGGCGGGTTTTGGCCGGCCAGAACTTTTTGTCGGTCAGAATCGCGTTCTTCAACGCCGCGTGGCAGGGCCAGTTCGGCTCCTTCGGGATTTGTGGCAGGACGTGACGGACAATGCGTCGCGCCTGTTCGGCGTTCCGGTTCAAATTCTCCACGACCATTTCGACGGTCACGTGTGCTTCATCCATCTTCCAGCAATCGTAGTCCGTCACCATCGCCATCGTCGCGTAGGCGATCTCGGCTTCGCGCGCGCACTTGGCTTCGCCCAGGTTCGTCATGCCAATCACGTCGTAGCCGGCACGATGATTCGTGAGTGATTCCGCCCGCGTGCTGAACGCCGGGCCTTCCATGTTCACGTAGGCGCCGCCGTCGTGGACGCGCGCCTTGCACGCGCGGGCACTGCGCAGAAGCAGCTTCCGCAACTCCTCGCAAACCGGATCGGCGAACGCGATGTGCGCCACGATGCCGCGCCCAAAAAACGTGTGCGCCAGCGCTTGTTTGGTGCGGTCCACGAATTGATCCGGCAGCACGATGTCGCGCGGACGATATTTCGCTTGAAGAGAACCGACGGCGCTGACGCTGATGATCCATGCCACGCCGAGCTTTTTCATGCCGAAAATGTTCGCGCGATGGTTCAATTCGCTGGGTAGAATGCGATGTCCGCGCGCGTGCCGGGGCAGGAACACCATGTCGCGACCTTCTAGTTTGCCGGTGAGAAACTGATCGGACGGCTGGCCGAAAGGAGTTTTGACGCCCACCCACTTTTGTTTCGTCAAACCGTCGATGTGGTAAAGCCCGCTCCCGCCGATGATGCCGATGCGATGTGTTGCCATAAGGTTCGGCAAAACAAAGCAGTTGCCTTCGCACAGGTCAAACAAAAGCCCGCTGTGCTGAGTGTGCCACGCGCGCCACTCGAAGGTGAAGCCGGTTAAATTCGGCCGTTCTTTGTAAAGCGATTTTCTTTCAACTGCACCGCTAGTTGGAATAGGTGCCGTTTTTCGAGTCTGGATTGTACCACGCGTCGTTCGGGCCTTGGGGATTGGCCGTCGCTGGCCAGATGGCTTTGCCGGCAAGATCGGGCGAAAACCATTTCTGCATTTTGATGGTGTGGGACGATCCGGACAGCGTTCCAATCGTGGCGATGCCACCGACGTTTTCTTTTTGATCCTTTGCCCGTCGGTTGCCCGCGTGACGTTGCGAGATGCCTTCATGCGGCTGGTTGCCCACATCGTTGAAAAGAAATGACTCTTCGCTCTCGGGGCCTTCCCACAAAAGAAATCCCGTCGGTCGCAAACTGCTCAGGCGGAACTTTGAGGTTTTGATCGACAGCGGCAACGTTTGATAAGCGATGATGGCACCGTTCCAAACGTAACTGGTGACCTTGATCTGACGCCGCTTGAAGTCGTCCTTGGCTTTGCCGCTGCCGCGTTCGCTCGCGTCCTTCGGACAAGTCAACGTCTTCACTTCGGAGACATAATTTCCGAGTTGGCCCCGCTTGAACGACGCGACTTGGTTTGAAATTGTCAGCGCGTCATCCTTGCCCGCGCCGTCCTTGATGTCTTTGTCGTGCGCCCAGCAGTCGCGATCCGGCGGGAAACCCCAGCTTGCGTAGGGCAAATAGTCATCGTTGTCGCCGGCGAACATGTGCGACGCGAGCATGATTTGGCGGATGTTGTTCAAGTCATGGATGATGAGCGCGCGATCCTTCGCCCTGGCCAGCGCGGGCAACAACATGCTCGCCAGAATGGCGATGATGGCGATGACGACGAGCAGTTCGATGAGGGTGAAAGCAACGCACTGTCGGAGTGAAGCTGAACTTTGGGGTCTCATGCCTCCGCGTACTATCCGAGGCTGGCTGGAGCGTCAATGGTAAAGCCGCCCCGTTTCCGCGTTTGGGCGCGTGATTGAGAATGCGCCGCCGCGCTGGCGCTCCGCTTCAATCCAGGCGGGTTTTTTTGAGCGCGGCTTTGGTTGCGGCCTGTAATTCATCCAGTTCAGTTTTCAACTTCTGTTTGGTTTCGCGATCCATCCGGTCGATGAAGAGAATTCCATGCAGGTGATCCGTCTCGTGCTGGATCGCGCGCGCCAGCAAACCGCCGCAGCGGAACTGGATTCGCTCACCTTGTGCATTGAGCGCGCTGATTTCGACCGCTTCGGCGCGCGCAATGTCCGCATACATTTCTGGAAAACTGAGACAACCTTCGGGGCCTTTGACCGGCTCGGCCACAGGTTTAAGCTCCGGATTGATCAGGACGAGCGGCATGAGCGCGTGTGGATCCGTCTCGACACCGCCAAGTTGCAGCGTCGAGGGACGATCTTTGACTTCGCGGATGTCGAGGACCGTGAGTTGCAACGCGTGACCGACTTGTTGCGCCGCCAGTCCGATGCCATGCGCCGCGTGCATCGTCTCGAACATGTCGCTGATGAGTCGCTCGATTTCGGGCGTGATTTTTTGAACACGGCTTCCTTTTTGGCGCAGCACCGGATGGCCGTACTGGACGACGGGCAGAATCATGGCTTGAGGTTCGCGGTGGCGGCTTTGGACGCGCCCGGCCACTTGCACAACATCCCGGCAAGATCAGCCAGCGTCGGGCTTTGCGCCGTGCGCACATAAAACCCGCTCGTCGTCACGCCGCACAACAGACTCATCGCGTTGTCGCCACCGAGCAACTTGCCGAGGCAGAAGCCGGCATTGAAATGATCGCCCGCGCCCGTCGTGATGAGCGGCTTGGCCACGCGCGGGCCTTCGACACGGACGACTGCGCCATTCGAAACCGCGAGCGCGTACGAGACGGGATGCACCACGAGTGTCGCGATTTTCAGGCGCTGCTGGATTTGTTGCGCGAGAGTGGCCAGTCCATCTGCGGAGCGATTGGTCGTGTTCAGTCCGAGCACGTCGCCGATCTCGAAGGCTTCTTTTTCGTTCAAGCCGAAGATGATAAAAAAATATTTTTCAAAACCGTTGATCAATTCCAACGCACGCAGGATGTCGGAATGGGGACGTTTCTCTGGATCGGCCAGATCGAAAAACATGGTGCGCCGGGCACCGGACAGGGCAGGGCAAAGCTCCGTCTGAAGTGCCGCCCACAGATCGGTCATGTAGGGAATCATCGTCCAGTTCACGAAGCCGACGAGCTGCGCTGAGTTGAATTTGGCGGCGAATTCCGCCCGCCCAAACCGCGCCTGCACGTTGGCCCAGGTGATTTCCTTCAGATGAGCGGACTTCGTCAGCATCACTTTGCCATCCTCGAATTCGACGGCGTCGGTGTGGCCCGGCTCCGTGATCGAATGCACCGTCGCCCGCGTGGCGAAGTCGGAGAATACAGGATGCAGATTGGGAAAACCGAGCGCGCCGAGGTAAGTGACCTGCACGCCGAATTGCGCCAGGGCGTTGGCGAGAATCGGTCCGTTACCGCCAAGCTTCGTGCGCTGGTTCACGAATTCGATGTTGGTGCTCTTGCCGGCGGCGGCGGCAATGCGCCCGGCGAACGCGGCAATCGTCGGGAGCCGCTCGAAGGATTCGGCGTTCTCGCGCTTGTCCACGGCGTGGACGATGTCATCGACGAATCCGTCGAGACCGATGAAGGCGGTCAATTGCCGCGACTGCTCGGCCGCCGCCAATAATTTCTGCGCGGACTGTTCACGTAATTCGGGTATGTTCATCTCACAAATCAACTTGGTCGCCGCTTAAAATTTTTCAGCCATAAACTGCATTCGCGTCAAAGTGCAGCGCTGAAAATTTGATTCATCGTCGTCTCCAGCAAATGTGGACGCGTTTCAATCCAACTGGACGCCGACGATTTGCAGGATTCGCTCCAACTCGTCGTCGCTAAAAAATTTGATTTCCACCGCGCCTTTGCCCTGGCGATAGCGGAGGGCTACTTTCGTGCCGAGGCGCTGCTGCAAACGGTTCTCCACATCGACGAGGTGCGCATCGCGGTTCCACGATCGGCTGCCGTTGGCGGCGTGCTTTTCGCCGGCCGGCGCAGTAGCGCGATGTTGCAAGCGGTCAACCAGCTCTTCGGTCTTGCGTACATTCAGGCCATCGCGTGAAATTATTCGCGCTGCCTCAAGTTGATCGGGAAAGTTCGCGAGCGCGAGCATCACTTTGGCGTGACCGACCGAGAGCCGGCCTTCGCGCACCGAAAGCTGAAGCTCCGGCGCGAGCTTGAGCAGGCGCAGGGCGTTGGCCACGCCTGCACGGCTGCGGCCCACTTTCTGCGCGGCTTCCTCCTGCGTGAGTTGAAATTGCTCGATCAATTCCTGATAACCCAGCGCCTCTTCGATGGGGTTGAGATTTTCCCGCTGAAGATTTTCGATCAGCATCCACTCCAGCACCGTGCGATCATCGCTGTCACGGACGATCACCGGCACTTCGGCCAGGCCGATCATCTGCGAGGCGCGCCAGCGGCGCTCGCCGGCGATCAATTCATAATCCTCACCCCGCGGCCGCACGATGAGCGGCTGGATGATCCCTTGTTCTTTGATCGATGCAGCCAGTTCCTGGAGTGCTTCGATGGGAAAATCCTTGCGTGGTTGCAGCGCGGAAGGATGGACGCGCGCGAGCGGCACTCGTTCGACGCGTTCACGGCTGTCCGTTGCAGTTTCCGAACTTGCGGCCGGAGCCGTGAATGATGCGGCTGGAGGCTTGTGCGGAATGGGCGCACCGCCAAGCAGTGCGCCCAAACCTCGTCCTAAAACTGGTTTTGCCATGCGGCGAGAGTGGGCAACGCTTCTCCAAAAGGCAAAAAGAAAAGGGACGCGCGGAGCCGGGCGACGCAAGTTAACGCCGCGAAACAAATGGATTCCCTTTGATGTAAAATCGCAGGCGGCGTTTGGCCCAATGTCCCGCGTAGTCCACGCCGATTCGTGGGCGCGCGACGATTGCAATTGGATCGGCGGTGGGTGGCGCGGCGATGAAGAAATCGTCGCTCAACAAATCGTGCGTGTTGAGGCGCTTGTCGATGGCCAGCGCGCGTGCGAGCAATCCCGGTCCCTGCGTGCGGCCTTCGACATTTTTGATCGGCTCCAGCGCGCGCAAAAGCACGGCGGCTCCGTGCCCCTCGCGTTCGGTCACGACGTTGAGGCAAAAGTACATTCCGTAGATTTGATAAACATAAGCGTGGCCGGGCGGGCCGAACATGGCTTGGTTGCGTGCCGTGATTCCTTTCGAAGAATGCGCCGCGCGATCGTGCCGGCCGAGATACGCTTCCACTTCGACGATGCGCGCGACTCGTTCCAAGCCGTGCTCCACGCGCACGAGAAGTTTGCCCAACAATTCCCTGGCGACCTGGGTTGTGTCCCGGTCATAGAAAACACGCGGCAACTTTTGCATGAAGACAATTCCAGCCCACCGGACTGGCAAATGAAATTCGGAATGTTGCGCGTCGCGTTTTTCCGGAAGCGGCTGACGCTTCGCCGCCTGGCGGCGGAACCGTCAAGGCTTATGCCCCAGCAAGCGCGCCGGAAGAAACAAAAGCGCCTTCAAGAAGGCAAGCCCCGCCGCGACCACGACCGCGGCCAGCCGAAACGGAATCGCGATCAGCCACACTATCGGAAACAAGATCAAGGCCAGCAACGCCAGCGGCCAGCATAAAACAAACAACACACACCAGATGAGAAAAGTCAGCAGCAGTTTCATCGTGAGAAGAAATTTTTCGACATCGAGGCTCGCTTGCGCGAATTACGTCAGCGGCGCGATGCGCAGCGGCGGCAGACCGAACTCGCATCGCCGCCACGCCGCGAGCAGTTCCTGTTGATATTGCACCGCCCACTCCAGCACCATTTCACGCACGCGGCGCGGCGCGTCCCCCTGCACGATGGCGAGCGGCCAGATTTGGACGACGAGTTCCGAGTTTTCATAAATCGCATGGAAGCGCGCCTCCATCGCCCGGGCGCACAACATGCGAATCACAATTCCGTAAAATTTCGAAAGCACAGGCATATAAACAAATTCGAGTTCGCGGTTGCTGGTGGCCATTCTCCAATCTTGCGGAGATTCGCCGTGCCAGCTTTCCGTCACGAACTTGATACACCGGAACGCCTCCTTCGGTTTCAAATAATTTCGACAACCGCTCGCCACGATTTCAGAAACTCAGCGAGCCGGGGGATACGGATTCAATTCTTTGCGCCAGCGGGCTAACTGCCGTCTCACCTCTTTCGTGCCGGGTGAACCGACGGTCGTCCGTCGCGTCATGGCTTTTTCCAAATTGAAAACTTCCTTTACGTCCGCGCCGAACATTTGGTCCACGCTTTGAAAATCCGCCAAAGTGAGTTGATCCAACGGCCGTCCGTTTTTCTCTGCAAGGGCGACAACCGCGCCGACGGCATGGTGCGCGCGTCGGAAGGGCATTCCTTTCTTCACGAGGTAGTCCGCCAAATCCGTCGCGAGCAACAGCGGATCGCGCGCGGCAGCCGCGCAGGCAGCGGTGTTCACGCTCGTGTTCGCCAGCATCGCGGCCATGAGCCGAAGGCACGCGCGCACGGTGTCGGCGGTGTCGAACAGCCGTTCCTTGTCTTCCTGCAAATCACGATTGTACGTCATCGGCAAACCCTTCAGAAGCGTCAGTAACGACACGAGGTTGCCGATGACGCGGGCCGATTTGCCGCGGGTGAGTTCGGCCACGTCGGGGTTTTTTTTCTGCGGCATCAACGACGACCCCGTGGTGTACGCGTCGGCAATTTTGATGAAGTTGAATTCGCTGCCGGCCCAAAGAATCACATCCTCCGCGAGCCGGCTCAAATGCACGGCGATGATGGCACCGGCGGCGCAGAACTCGATCATAAAATCCCGGTCGCTCACGGCGTCCATCGAATTTTGCGTGAGCAGCGGCTTGTTTTTGAAGTCGAGAAAAGCGAGCGCTTCAGCGACGAATTCGCGGTCGAGCGGCAGCGTGCTGCCCGCAATTGCGCCACTGCCCAGCGGACAGACATTGACCCGGTGCAGGCAGTCCACCAAACGGCCAGAGTCGCGCGCGAGCATCTCCACGTAAGCCAGCAAATGATGCGCGAAGAAAACAGGCTGGGCGCGCTGGAGATGCGTGTAGCCGGGAATGATCACGTCCGCGTAACGCGCTCCCAGCTCCACGAGCGCCGACTGCAGCGCGCTAATTTCAACGACCGTCTCAAAAATTTCCTGCCGCAACCACAGCCGGACATCGAGCGCGACCTGATCGTTGCGCGAACGGCCCGTGTGCAACTTCGCTCCCGCCGACACGCGTCGCGTCAGCTCGGCTTCGATGTTCATGTGAACATCCTCCAGTTCGGCGTGCCATTTGAATTTGCCGGCGGCGATCTCTTGCTCAATTTGCCGCAACCCGTGGCGGATGGCCTTCGCTTCCGTCTTCGTCAACACGCCGATTTTTTCCAACATCCGGGCGTGGGCTACGGAGCCCATGATGTCGAATTTCCACAACCGCCAGTCGAAGGAAACGGATTCCGAAAACGCGGACACCTCGGCCGCCGGGCCGCCGGAGAAGCGGCCGGAACGGGAAACAACAGATGATTTTTTCATGCGCTCAAACGCGCGCAATGTGCGGCGCGGCTCCGCGAAAGTCACGCGGGAAACCAGTGCCCGCGAACGCTTGGAATCAAATTGCGCTCGCGTGGCGGCTTGCTATCCTCTGGCCATGAACCCAATCCGCGACGGAAGTTCCTCCGTCCGACCGCAGACGTTCTGCGGTGGTGCGACACGTACGTGAACAAGGATTCGACCATGCCCGCTTCCCTGCGAGAACAAGTGCTGTCCGCGTACGGCGGCGAGGCGCGCTGGCTTGGGGCCAAAGCCGTGGAAGCCGTTGTCTCCTCGGGCGGGCTGGCCTACAAGGCGCTGGCGGAGGAGATACTGGCGCAGGACGAAGGAAGCGGAAAGTAAGGAAGAAGGAAGAAGGAAGGATGAGCCAGAAACGCGGACTCGGCAAAGGGCTGGAGGCCCTCATCCCGATAGACGAGAGCGTGCCCGTCTCCGGCGGCATCGCCACCGCGCCGGTCACGGACATTGCGCGCAACCCGCGCCAGCCGCGCACCGTGTTCGACGAGGCCGAACTGGAAGAACTGGCCGCTTCCATCCGCGCGCACGGCGTGATCCAGCCGCTGATCGTAGCCGAGAGCGGTCCGGGCCGGTACACCCTGATCGCCGGGGAGCGTCGGCTGGAGGCGGCAAAACGCGCCGGGCTGGAGGAAGTGCCCATCCTGGTGCGCGAGGCCAGCGAACAGCAACTGCTGGAACTGGCGCTGATCGAAAACGTGCAGCGCGCCGACCTCAGCCCGCTGGAGGCCGCCGAGGCCTACCGCCACCTGGCCGAGGACTTCGGCCTGAGCCACAGCGAGATTGCGCAGCGGGTGGGCAAACAGCGCGTTACCGTCACCAACACCCTGCGGCT
>JACPZS010000221.1 GCA_016195385.1 Verrucomicrobiota bacterium | reverse complement strand
GCGCGCCCAGCGACGCCGAGTTGGAAGCGAGATTTCAAAATCTTTACGACGTGGAGAAAAAATCGGATGTCACCCTCTGGCACCCACTGCAACTCTGCGTCGCCGGCGAACCTACGAAATTCTCTGCGGAACTGGGCGTGAACATTCCGGTCACGAGCGTCGAACAGCGCCAGCAACTTCTCCAGGCCTGGCACGCGCGGCGCTGGCTCGTCACGATGATGTCCACCGCCGGGCATTCGCAGGACACGGCGATCAACCTCGTCGATATTGCGCTGCGCCTGGAGCGCGAAGGGCTGGCGGCAAACACGGCCTTCTACCTGATCCAAAACAAATACGACAACAACGACAACAATCGCCCGTCGCAGTTGCCGTACGGCAAAGGCGAACTCGGCCATCGCAACAAACTCGCGCGCTTGCTCTGCGCCGTCGCGCCGGGCGCGCGCGCCTACAGCCTGCAAAATTGGACGCCCTTCGGCTTCAAGGCCGGCGGCCTCACCGGCATGGACCTCGCGTACGAAGAAACGATGAAGCTCTCGACGATTCTCGTACTCGACCGCAACGCGACGGTGAACGATCTCGATAATTTGATGATCGATCTGGCGCGCGCGCTGACGGATCCCGGCGTCGTGATCATCATCCCCGGACGCGGCACGACGAACACGCTCACCCCGTTGGGCCAGGCGTCGCAACTTGTCGAAGAAGGCCATCGTTCTTTCGCCAAAGGCTTGATGGCTTGGATGGGTGGCACGGGCAGCGAGGCGATCGGCACCGGCTGGGGAAACATCCTCGCCGTGTTTTACGGTCGCGTGCAACGCGCGATGGTGGACACGAACACGCCCAAGCGCCCGTTGACCTCGCGCATGCGCCGCGGCTCGTCGTTCGGTGTCCGGCTCGAAGGCCTGATCGGTTTTTCGCCGCACGCCGTGGGGATTTCAGAGGACACGTGGTCCGTTTCGCAAACCGCGCACAACGCGATCGCGCTCGGCCACCGCGTCAAATTTTTGCTGTCGCACACGATGTGGCACAAGATTCGCGAGACGTGGAGCCACACCGAATGGTTGTCCGCGTTCCCACGCTGGTCGGGCGGCTTCATGCAGATGATGCACGACCCCGTCATGCAACAGATCAACGACTTCGGCCCGCTCTCGATCTTCGCGAAAGAAGTCCGCGCCAACAGCGGCCGCTACTTCCTCACGGCGATCTTCGCGCTCGCGAGCATTTTGCTGATGCCGTTCGCGATCATTTTGGACATCGCGCCGTTCGTGCAAATCCTGATCGTGCTGTGGAACTTCGGCTTCATCATGAACCAGGTGCTCACCATGCACGGCCTGCAAACGTATCTCGAAGGCTCAGGTTTTCGTCGTGTGCCGGCGCTCGCGGGAGCCGTCGGCGCTGGTCTGCTTTGCCTCGCGTTAAAAAACCTCCAGCCGCTCGCGCCCGGACTTATCATCCTTGGTTTGCTACTCGGTGGTTTCATTGTCGGGTTCAGTCGCTGGTTCTATTGCCGCTTGCGTGACGTGATTCTTTTCGGACCGCAGCTCATCCTGCACGCGCTCGGACAATTGATGCGCCAAAGCCTGGAGTTCGTTGCCTCCGGCGCATCGCCCGATGATGCGAAGGGCGTCAACATGGCGTTCCGCACCTGGAGCGGGCCGCGCGAAGATCGGCCGCACGAAAAATTTCCGAGCATCTTCAACTTCCGAACGGTCGTGTGGCTCGTGGGAGGCACGTCGCTCGCGGTCCACGTCGTCGCGCTCGGCAGCCTCGACATGTTCAACGTGCTGCTGCTGCTGCCATCGCTCTTGTTCAGCGTGAGCACGTTCCTCGGCCCGTTCCTCACGAAACCGAAAGCCGGAAGTTCGCTCGGTTGGCGCGTGGTTTTTCCGAAAGGTCTGGCCTGGGGAAGCTGCTTCCTGATTTACACGCTCGTGTCCTGGCTGGTCGCGCAAGGCGGCAGCCTCAAAGCGATCGGCGTCACGTTGCTCTCGGCGTTGTTTGGGTTCCTGCTGACCCGCGCCCTGCGTTATCTCGGCTTCCAAGGCAAACTCCAGCGATTGAAGCGCGCCCTGGAGCGTCGGCTGACCGTCGCCGGAGTCGCGAAAACCGAAACGGAATCGCTGGCCAAACTCTTCATCGAACAAAACGCCAGCGCGGTCACCAAAATGCAAATGGCATTGATCCAGGCCGCCACACCGTCGGCAGACGCGGATTCAATTCTGAAATTCGCCGAGGAAAAAATCCGTCCGGTGTTGCGCGCGCCGATGACGGATCTGACGGAAGGCCGTTTTGCGAACAGCCGATTCGCCAGCGAATTCAGCGCGTCGTTCGTGCTCGCGTTGTTCACGCTCGGCATGTTCTACGTCGTGCCCGTGCCGGGGTTGTTTGTATTCGCGGCGCACAACTACCACATCTCGCTCGGCATCGGCACCGTGCTGCGGATCGTCGGCTGGATCATCGGGCTGGCCATCGTGAGCTTGTGGGTGGGGCGGCTTGTGGAATGGCTGGAGGGAACCGGCCTCAACGGCGGCTTGCGCCGGCGCACGGAAAGCGCCTACGGAAACTTCCAGAAGCTCTGGCAGGATTCACGCAAACTGACGCCGCAGGAAATCTCCAGTGTTTATGCGCTGTTCACCGATGTTCAGACCTACGTCGATCAACGCAGCTACGGCTACGCGCGCCGCACACTCAAGCAGATCGAAGTGGTTCTTGCGGCCGCCGGTTCGCGTTAGCCGACGAGACCGAACCGAAGCTTCATTTTCGGTTTGCGTTTCCCCGCGGATCGCTTTGACTCGGCGCATGAAAACATTCCAACGATTTTGCCTGTTGCTGGCTCTCGCTTCGCTGGCGCGCTTGTCTGTGCTTCCAGCGCGCGCCCACTCTGCCGCGGAAGAAATGATGGACGCCGCGGATCATTTTCTGGCCGCGCTCACGCCAGAGCAAAAAGCCAAGGCCGTGTACGAAGTGAAGGACGACGAGCGGCTGAACTGGCACTTCGTTCCCAAGGAAAGAAAAGGACTCACGATCAAGGAAATGAACACCCCGCAACGGCTGCTCGCACACGCGCTGCTGGCTACCGGCCTGAGCCAGCGCGGCTACGTGAAGGCGACGACGATCATGAGCCTGGAACAAATTCTCGCCGAGATGGAAGGAAAGGATCGCCGCTTTCCGCGCGACCCGGAGCTTTATCACGTT
>JACPZS010000016.1 GCA_016195385.1 Verrucomicrobiota bacterium | reverse complement strand
ACGCCCGCGACCGTGAACCGGATTTTCCCGCCCGCCTGCAGCCGCAGAAAATACTGGTTCTGAGCTGGGGTCAGGGAATTATTTTCCTTGGAAATAATTTCGCCACTCACACTGAGGTTGCTCGGGCGAATCCACGCGCTCAACGTGATTTGCGAACTTGGATTCAACGACGGCGCATTGTTGACGCTCACATAATCGTTGACGCCGTCCAGACTCAGGCCGCCGCCGAACTGTCCGCTCGTCCAGGTGGGGCCGTTGAGGAGCGTGCCCGTGTTGCCGTTGCCCGACGAATCCACCGCGCTCAAGCCGCTGCCGTCATCCAGCTTCCAGTAGCCCACGAGACCGGCATCAATCGGCGCCGCATAAATCGCGGTCATCGTGTGACTGACATCCATCGTCACGCTCGTTGCGACTGTCGTCGCCCAGTCTGCGCCGTCGCGCTGCCACTTCACGAAATTATTTCCGCCCGCGATCGCCGGCGCGGTGAGGTTCACTACCGTGCTGAGGTTGTACGTGCGCGTGAATTGGGTAACGCCATTGCCCTGGCCGTTGTTGTCATTCGGACTCACCGTGACGGAGACGCCACTGTTGGGATTGGACGAAGCCACGGTGAGCACCGGATTGCATGAGCCGATGACGGTGACTGTGAAGCTGCAAGAACTGGTGTAGCCGCCCACGTCAGTGCAAACGAAGACGTTCGTCGTGACGCCCACCGGGAAGGCCGCGCCGCTCGGCAACCCGGCCAATTGGTTGGTGCTGACGACCGCGCAGTTGTCAAAGGCGGTGATATAATAGATGAAGTTGCTCGAACATTGGCCAGGCGGAAGCGTGAGAGTGACATCGGAATAGCAATAAATAATCGGCGGCTGGGTGTCGTTCACCGTCACCGTGAACGTGCAGGTGGCCACGTTGCCGTTCACGTCGGTCGCCGTGCTCGTCACTCGCGTCGTACCCACCGGGAACGCAAAGCCGCTCGGCGGCACGCTCACGACACTGGCCACCCCGCAGTTGTCAACTGCGCTCACGCTGAACACTACGTTACTCGCACACGCCCCGGCCGACGCGTTCACCACGATGGGTGCCGGGCAGTTGATGACCGGCGGCTGAGTGTCGATCACCGTCACGGTGAAACTGCACGCCGCCGTCGCACCTACTGAATCCGTCGCTGTGCAGTTGACGGTGGTCGTACCTACGGGAAAAGAAGAACCGGAAGGTGGATTACACACGACAGTCACCGTGCCAGTGCCGCCGCTGGTCGTCGGCACGGAAAAGACCACATTGCTCACACATGTTCCGGCCGCAGCTGGGACGCTGATGTTCGACGGACAAGAAATCGCCAAAGGATTTCCGCTGGAACTCAGCACGACATGTGCCCACCAAGTGCTCCAGTTGTGGAGCGCGCTGGATTTGGCCCACTCGTGCGTGATCCAAAAGCTGTTGTCCGTCGGGTCGGCAGAAACGGACGCATAATCACCCCAGCGATCGCTGTTCGAGAAATTAGCGCTGACTTTGACGAACGTCGCCGGATCGAAGCTGCTCGCGCCGGCGTTGCGCGAAGTGTAGGTGATCGTCGGAAAGCGGTTGGCGGAGGATTGTGTGTAAACGATGCAGACATCGCCGTTGGCGTTGCCGCCGATGGCCGGCTGATACGTCCATTCGCCCGCGCCGCCGTCGATGCCGCCGGATTCGGCCAGCGTCGGCGCGTTGTTCGGGTAGCCATTGGAATTGATGCGATAGTAATAAACGATGGCCTTGCCGGAACTGCCGCCCGCCGTGTGGCAAAACCAGAGCGAGCCATTGTGCCAAAAGGCGTTGCCCTGCGTGCGCGGACTCAAAGTATCAATCGTTATCGTCGTGCCTTTTTGCGGGGCGTTGTTGGCCGGGGCGCCGCCGTTATTCGGGACGGTGACGTTCGCGGACGTAAGCGTGGGCGAGGCGCCCAACGGATTGTTGAGCGCCCAAATGCGCACGGCGATCGTGGTTGAGAAGGGAACTTCCGCGAAGTAAGCGACGTTGCCCGGGTTGTTGCCGCCGAGAACCGTCGCGGGCTGCAACGTGAAGGCGTTGCTCGCGGCGGAGGGGAAAATCCGTTTGGGAGTCACGGCCGCGCCGCTGTTCAACGCGGCTTTGTCCAGCACGATGATTTGCGTGTCGAGGAATGCGCCGGCGGTGGCGAACGGCAGACTGAACATGTTGGCCGTGAGATAAAGCGCCTGGCTGTCCACGCCGAGTCCCGGATAATCGGGGCCGTACTTGGTGGAGCCGACGGTTTGCGTGACATCGAAGCGATAAAAGAACCAGTCGGCGGTCGTGCCCGAAACCGGGTTGGAAGTTTTGGAAACCGCGACGTTGAAAAATCCCAGCGTGGAGGTGCTGTCCTGGAGGATGACATAGAAGCGCCCGGAGCCGACATCGTAAATGGCCCGCGGATCGGAAATGCCACTCGCCGTGCCCACAGACGTAAAAAAGGAGACAAAACTCAATGGTCCCCAGATGGCGGCACCCGTCCGATCATAATAAGCCACGCGCAGATTCACGGTCTGGATGATGCCGCTGGGTCCGGCGGCTCCATGCGGGTCCGGAGGCCGGATGGAGGACGTTTGAAACATGCCTTCGAACTGGCCGGGAATGGTCGAGGCCTGCGGCTGGTTGTTGGGGGCCAAAGAGATGACGTTTTCCGGCGGCGCTTCGACAGTGATGGCCGCCGGCTCGCCCAGTTCAACCGGCGCTTCCGGAAGATCCGCGCCGAAAGATCCCAGGACGAAACCGGCGCTGAGGGTAATGAGGACAGTCCGCTTCACGCGGAGGAGTGATGATATTTTCATGAACACGGGTGGTGGTGCGAGGACAGCTTTGGCGCGGAGTAATGAATGTTGATCTTAAAACATTAACCATGTTCCAAATTCAAGATGCCGACCGACTTCAGCCCGGGAGTTTTCCAACCCGCAGCGTCAGCAACAGCCGACTCTTGAATTCGGACATTCTTCCGCTTCCCAGCCCTTGGAAGCAGGCGATTGAATACGGTAGTGAAATAAGGAAGTCAAGGGCCAACGACACGATCAAGGAGGCAAGCCACCGCCACAAAATTCAATCGACGAAGACCAACTCGTTCGACATGAGCAGCACCTGGGCAAATTTTTCCCAAGCGCCCAATGGCTTCGGACGATCCTTCGCGTCGCTGGTTTTTGGTTGAGCCGCTGGTTCCGGCGGCGAGGCAGATTGCCCGGCCACGTCGGAATTGGCGGCCAGAAATTCTTTCGCGAGTTTGATTTCGTCCTTCGCTGGCGAACGCTGAAAAGCCACGCGGTAAAGCCATTCGACTTTTTTCTCCGCCGCTGCCCGCGCCTGGAATTCTGGCCGGGCGACAAAATTTCGCGCCAAGTCGGCCACGAACGGACTGTTCATCATGAACAGCGCCTGCTGCGGCACCGTGGTGGCAAAGCGTTGCGGGCTGGTGGCGTCGGGACTGGCAAAATCGAACGTGCGGAACAGGCCGGGCAGATTTTGGCGCTCGACGAATCCGTAAATCGTCCGGCGGGGCGTGAACGCGGGCGCGATGATTTCGACCGGGTGGCCGCCGGCCGTGCGATCCAATTTGCCAGCGACGGCGAGCAACGAATCGCGCATGGCTTCGAAGCTCAAGCGCCGGCGGTTCATGCGTCCGAGCAGTTGATTGCCGGGATCCAGTTGCGCGGCGCGCGGATTTTCTTCACTGCTTTGCTGATACGTGCCGGACAGCAGAATCAGCCGGTGAAGCTTTTTCAACGACCAGCCTTCGTCCATGAAACGCGTGGCCAGGTAATCCAGCAACTCCGGATGTGACGGCGGATCCGAGCGCAAACCAAAATCACTCGGCGTGCGCACCAACCCCGCGCCGAAATGATGCAGCCAGACGCGATTGACGAGCACGCGCGCGGTCAACGGATTCTCGCGGCTCGCGATGGCCTGCGCCAGTTCGAGCCGGCCGCTGCCTTTCGCGAACGGCGCGCGCCCGTGCGGGCTGACGATTTCGAGAAACTGCCGCGGCACTTCCGGGCCTTGGTTGCTCGGGTTACCGCGCACAAATACGTGCGGTTGCACGGGCGCAACTCGGCGTTGGTTTTCGACGACTCGCGCCACCGCGTGTCCGTGCCGGCGAAAATTTTGTTGTAGCGTTCCGCCACTTCTTTGATCGAACCCGGTGTGCTGCTCACGAACGCTTCGGCGACAAGCCGGTTCAACGAATGCGCAGCCTCGCTCTTTGAATACTTCTCCACCACGGATTGGGCACGCTCCGCAAAATTGGTTTCGCCCAGCGACACAAATTCAAACCACGGCGCAAAGATCGGATGATTCGTCTTGCTCCACGTGTCGAGCGCCCCCAGCCAGCGATTCACGACCCCAGGCGCGAGCTTGCGCTCCCGTGCCAGCGCCTCGGCTTTCGATTTGTCTTCGAGACGCTGCGTGTCCAGCGCCGCGAGCAAATAATCGCCGACGTGCTGCCGCAGTTGTGTGCGCACATCGGCCTCCGTGGTTTCGCGAAAAGTGTTCATCTCCGTCTCGCGCTTCTTCCGTTCCGCCAGATACTCCGGATACTCCTTGGGCATCGCGGCGTCGCCGAGCAACGGCTTTTCCGCCGGCTCGTCGCAACTCGCGAACACACCGTAAAGCGAATAGTAATCCCGGGTCGGAATCGGATCGTACTTGTGGTCGTGGCAGCGCGCGCATTGGGCGGTGAGCGCCATCGTGCCGCGCGTGATCACGTCGATGCGATCATCGATGATGTCGGGCTGGCTGTTCAAGAACCGGCGGCCGAGCGTCAGAAAACCCAGCGCGGCAAGCGGACGTTTGTCGTCGCCGAGCGGCAGCAAGTCAGCGGCGATTTGTTGAATGAGAAATTGATCATACGGCAGATCCTCGTTGAGCGCGCGGATGACGTAGTCCCGATAAGTGTAGGAATACGGATAGCGCCGTTCCTCCTCAAACACGTAGCCTTTCGTGTCCGCGTAGCGCGCGACGTCGAGCCAATGCCGCGCCCAGCGCTCGCCGTACTGCGGCGAAGCGAGCAACCGATCCACGACCTTTGCAAAAGCACTCGGCGAAGGATCGGCCACGAACGCCTCAACTTCTTCGGGAGTGGGCGGAAGCCCGGTCAGATCGAGCGTGGCACGGCGGATCAAAGTTCGCTTGTCGGCGGCGAGAGCCGGCGGAATTCGCTTCTCTTCGAGCTTTGCCAGAATGAACACGTCGATGGGCGTCTTCACCCAGCGGAAATTTTTAACTGCCGGCAAAGCAGAGTTGCGAACCGGTTTGAAGGCCCAGTGATCCCGCACCTTGGCTGGATCCGAAAGTGGCGGTCCGGCGGTGATTTTGGCCGCGCCCGTGCGCGGATCCGGCGTGCCTATTTTGATCCACGTTGCGAGATCGGCGATCTGCTCGGGCGAAAGTTTTTTGTTCTTCGGCGGCATTTGCAGATTTTCATCCGCGTAGCGAACCGCTTTGATTAACAAACTTTTTTCCGGATCACCGGAAATGATCGCCGGCCCTGTCTCGCCACCTTTCAACAAACCCTCGCGCGTATCAAGCAGCAGCCCGCCTTTGACCTTCTCGCTTTCGCGGCTATGGCAGGAGTAACAACGCTCGACGAGTACCGGCCGGATTTTCTGTTCAAAAAATTCGACGCCAGCACGGTCTGCATCCGCAGCCTGAACAACGTGCCATTGGTCGAGAACGATCATCCCGAGCAATAACCAGAGACAGTCTTTTAAGAAAATTCTTCGCACGTGCGCTGTTTTCTGACGGTAAAATCGTGCCGCGGATTCATGCGAATGCCAAGCGAATGGTTGCCAGTCCCCGCCAATTTGCCGCGTCGTCAGTAATCGACGCGCACCCGGTAAAAGCGTTGTGCCGATGCGGAATCGAGATCCGAAACGCGTATGCGCTCGCCGGTGCCGTTCGTGATCGCCAGTGAAATCCAGACGGGTGGAAAATTTGTGGTGTACTCGACGCGATTCGTCAAGTCGCGCGCGCTGTTCCAGGAAATTTCGCGCCCGCCGCCAACCAGCGCACTCACGCTCACTTGAAGCAACGTGACATCCACGAAAATCAAATCGAAGCTTCCCGAAGCCAGCGGCACGACGGGCAGGTGATTGAGCGCGTCGAGAATCGAATTCGGGTGCAACGGATCGCTGAGATCCGTGCGGAAGATGCCGTTGGTGGGATTGGTGATGTTAAAGCGATTCAAAAGGTTCGTGCCGCTGATCACTTTTCCAAAAACGGTAAAGCCGCCGTCCACGTTATCGAGGTCGGCGTTGTTGGTCAGGTTCAAAAACCATTGTGACGTGGCGGAGTTCGTGAGGCCGGCGGCACGGGCCATCGCGATCGTGCCGTAGCCATTGCTCAATTTTGGACCGACGGGAAATTCGTTTGTGATCGGCGCAAAGTTTGGCACCGGGGCAATGAACGCGTTGGTCGCGAATCGATTTTTCAGGAAAAAACCGCCGCCTTGAATCACGAAATGGGGTTCCCATCGATGAATGAAACCATCGCGATAAAAACCCACCTGCACATAGCGAATGAAATTCGCGGTCGTGACCGGCTTGTCGCGGTCGAACAACTCGACCTCGATGTCGCCCAGCGGCGTGCGGAATTGCGCGAGCGTGCCGGCGGCGGCGTTCAGAATGCCAACGGCGAACGCCAGCAGCGGAGCGAGGATTTGGTTTCGGCGCAGGCTCACAAAATTTCTTCGCAGCGCAAAGGCCCGAGGCTAGGCAAATTTCGGCAGTTGCTTTCGGAGTTTGCCATTGCTCGCGATGATGCGGTACGCATGCGCGAGCGGCAAAGGTTCGCGCCAGAATTCGCCACCAGCGCATTCAATCAACAGCCCGCCCGCCGCAATATCCCAGAGCCGCACGCGCGGCTCCAAGTAAGCGTCAAATCGTCCGCACGCCACGTACGCGAGGTCGAGCGCACCCGCGCCCATGATGCGCAGCTTGCGCACGCGGTGGAGGAGAAAGTTGAAGCCGGCGAGCATTTGCTCCAGCGTGCCCGGGTCTTTGGAAAAACCAAGCGTAACGACGCACTCGTCCAACCGGCGACGCTGGCTGACTTGAATCAGCTTCCCATTCAACCGCGCCGCGCCACTGCGGATCGCCGTCCAAAGTTCGTCGCAGAAGGGATCGTAAATCACGCCGAACTGCGTTTCGTAGGCGTGTTCGCGGTGCGATGAAGGCAACTTGGTTTTTTTACCACCTCGCCCGCTATGACGAGTTTGCCAGGCGATGGAAACGCACGCGTGCGGGATGCCGTGCGCGTAATTGACGGTGCCGTCGATCGGATCGACCACCCACCGATGCTCGCTTACGATCTCGCCCGCGCTGCCTTCCTCGCCGAGCAACGCCAGTTGCGGAAATTCGCCCAGCAAGATTTTTTCAATGCGCTTCTGACAACGCACGTCCAATTCAAGCTTGATGTCATGCTGCGTCGCTTCGTTGATCTTTTTTGGCAGACGGAGATTGTCGCGCATCAGTTTGCCGGCGGAGCGCGCGGCTTCCACCGCGTAGCCCAGTGCGTCGCTCCAATTGATCGGCGAAGTGTGCGGCGTCCGCAGCGTGCGTGTCATCGAGGCGAGAGCGCAACACAGCGACCGGGCGCGTTCAAGCAGAAGTTTGTCGGGCATTTGCGGTTCGCGCTTCGCGCCGAAGGAGGTTGAAGTGATGGCTTGACCTCGTTGGCCCTCTAATGTGATCTAAAAATCAGTCACCAACAATTTTATGAAGACCACCAAGAATCAAAATTCCATCACTCGCCGCCGGTTCCTCGGCCAAACTTCAATGGCTGTTGGCACGGCCGGACTTTTTTTCCCGTACGTGGGCCGCGTGCTCGGCGCGAACGACCGCATCAACGTCGCCTGCATTGGCGTCGGCGGCAAAGGCGACAGCGACAGCAGCGACGCCGCCCGCTCCGGCGGCACGATTGTCGCACTTTGCGACGTGGACTCGAATACGCTCGACAAGAAGAGCAAACAATTTCCGAACGCGCAGCGCTTTCACGATTACCGGAAGATGCTCGACAAGATCGGAAAGGACATCGACGCCGTGACCGTCTCAACCCCGGATCACAACCACGGCGTCGCGTCGATTCGCGCGATGAAGATGGGCAAACATTGTTTCTGCCAGAAGCCGCTGGTGCAAACCGTGAAAGAAGCACGCATGATGCGCCAGCTCGCCAATGAGAAAAAAGTCGCGACGCAAATGGGCAACCAAGGCAGCGCCGAGAGCGGCGTGCGCCGCGCGGTCGAAGTTGTCCAGGCGGGCGTCATCGGCAAACCGCTCGAGTTGCATGTCTGGTCGAACCGGCCCATCTGGCCTTCGGCCATCGATCGCCCGGCGGGCAAAGATCCCGTGCCAAACACACTGGATTGGGATCTCTGGCTGGGACCGGCGGCATTCCGTCCGTACAAGAAAAGCGCCTATCACCCATTCGCGTGGCGGGGGTGGTTTGACTTTGGCACAGGTGCGCTCGGCGACATGGCGTGTCATACCGTTAATATGCCCTTCCGCGCGCTCAAGCTTGGCTATCCCAATGTGGTCGAGTGCGAAATCGCTTCGCGGAGTTATCCAGAGACATTTTCCAAAACGTCCCGGCTACGGTTTGAATTCCCGGAGCGCGAAGGTTTGCCGCCCTTGAAATTCTGGTGGTACGACGGCAGCCCCGGTGACGCGCTCAAACCGTTGCGGCCAGGAGCCGAGGTGTCCAAAGAGATCATCACCACGCAAGGCAAACTGCCGCCGAGTGGAGCGTTGATCATCGGCGACAAGGGCAAACTTTTCTCGCCGGATGATTATGGCGCGAAGTTCTTCCTGGCGATGAACGGCGAAGAAAAATTCCAGGACGGCTTCAAGCACGACGCTGCCAAAGGCGTGGCGGAATCCATCCCGCGCTCGCCCGGGCACATGAATGAGTGGTTCCGCATGATGAAGGAAGGCGTGCCGGCCTACTCGAACTTCGACATCGCGGCGTATCTGACGGAGATCATCCTGCTTGGCTGCGTGGCGCTGCGCGTCGGTGAAGGCCGCCGCATGGATTGGGACGGCCCCGGCATGAAATCGACCAACCTGCCGGAGGCGGCGCGTTTCGTGAGCCGGAAGAATCGCGCTGGCTGGGAAGCGTAAGCTTCATAGCAATCTGGAAACAGTTCGGCCCCGGCTGCGTCGCGCCGAGGGTCACGAGCGTTTGCCTGGAACGCTAACTGGCCCCCGTCAGTTTCGCGACGAACGTCCAATTGGAAGTTCCGAACTTCGCGCGAAATTTTTCGACAAGTTGCTCGGCGGAATCTTTTCCTTCCACCAACGCAAAAGTTGTCGAGCCACTGCCCGACATCAAAGCGACGGACGCGCCGTGCGCGCGAAGGAATTCCTGGAACAGCACGAGCAGCGGATACTTGGGCAGCACGGGGGCCTCGAGCGAATTGAAAAATTCAGCCGAGGCTGCCGCCAGATTCCCCTCGTGCAGCCGGGCGATGAGTCGCGCGGCCCGCCCCGGCTGACCGTTGAGCGCGACGGGATATTTGGCCAGGTGCTGATACGCCCAGGCCGTGGCGACGCCAAAGCCGGGATGGATCAGCACGATGAACGCATTTTTCAGCGCGGGAAAATCATCCAACGCCTGAATCCGTTCGCCGCGTCCGGTGGCGAGTGCGGGTTTGGATTGCAGAAAAAACGGCACATCCGATCCGAGCGATGCCGCCAGGCGCTCCAATTCTGCGTTCGCAAGCGAGTTGCCGAAAAGTTCGTTTAGGCCGAGCAGTGTCGTCGCCGCATCGCCGCTTCCGCCGCCAAGTCCAGCTGCCAGAGGAATTCGCTTTTCCAAATGAATGCGGACGCCGCTCTCAATGCCCGCTGTGCGCAAAAACAATTCTGCCGCCCGGCGCACGAGGTTGCCACCATCCACGGGCAACGCCGGATCACTGCAAGTGAGTTGCACGCCCTGGCCTCCGGTGGCGAACTGCAATTCATCGTAGAGTGGAACCGGATGCATCACGGTTTCCAACTCATGAAAGCCGTCCGCGCGCCGGCCCAGAATGTTCAACAGAAAATTGACTTTGCAGCCGGAGAGTCGGGTCAGGGCCATAAACAAAAAAGCGCCAACAGAAACTGTTGGCGCTTGGAAATTGCAGATTGCTTATTCTTCGAAGATACGAAACCGGCTGCCCGGGATGAAAGGCGCGATGTCGCCGCCACTAAAGCCGAGTTTTGCGTCCGGCGAGAACATTGTATCGGCGAACCGCGCCGGCTTGTAACTGTCCGGATGCACGGGATCAACCGAGAGCGCCAGCCCGCCCCACGGATACGTATAAGTGCGCACCGAATGATCCGGATGCAGCGGGCCTTTGATTGCCATGTGCGGATCGTAGGACGGGAACGGGAACGTGACGACCTCCCACAAGCCGACGCCCGTGCGCGCCACGCTACGGCTAAACCCGCGCAAGGCTCCGGTCGTGAATGCCTTGTTGTCGCCGTCCCACAGGGCCGTTTGCTCCATCGAGCGCTGCATCTCCCCCAGCCGCGCAAACTCAGTGAGGTTGCTCACGCCGCGGCCAAGTTTCTGTTCCGGCCCGGCGCAACCGACGGAAAACAAAGCCACGGTCGCCGCCACCGCCAGCATGGAAAATGAAATTCGCATAAGTCTTTTTGTTGTCGTTCGGCCGTTAACGTAACGGCCGTGTTTGGGTTGTAAAGCACGTTTTCGTTTTCACCGCACTCGAAAAATCCGCGCCGCTCTGCTGCAAAATATCGCCAGGCGTGAAGCACCACGCGACTTGATTTGCCACACCGCAGCCAGCTTAAGTGAGACAGGCGAGGCAGCCGTTCATCACGCGCCTGGTGACTTCCACTTCCAGCCTCGACATTGCCGCGGGAAGTTTGGACTAAATGCTCCGTGCAAAAACTTGCGCGGCTCGATCACGAATTCGTCTGGCATCCATTTACGCAGATGCGCGACTGGCTGCGCGGCGAGCCGACGCTCATCGTGCGCGGCCACGGCGCGACGCTCATCGACGCGCATGGACGCGAATACCTCGACGCCAATTCCTCGATCTGGACAAACCTCCACGGTCATCGACATCCGCAAATCAACGCCGCGATTCGTCGGCAACTGGGGAAAATCTCCCACTCCTCCGCGCTCGGCCTCGCTAACGAGCCGGCCTCGCTGCTCGCCGAGAAACTCGTTCGCGCCGCCAATCCGCCCCGGCTGCCGCGCCAGCCGGCGCTCGCAAAAGTCTTTTTCTCTGACGACGGCTCCACCGCGATGGAAGTCGCGCTCAAGCTCGCTTACGAATTCGCGCGCCGCTCCGGTCGCAGCTCGCGCCCAAGATTTCTGTCTTTGGCGGGCGCGTATCACGGGGACACCGTTGGCGCCGTCAGCCTCGGCCACATTGCTCTATTTCACCGAGCTTACGGCGGATTGCTCTTCAAATCGGAAAAAGTGATGTCGCCATATTGCTATCGCTGTCCGTTCAATCGCGCGAAACCCGAACGCGCCGATGCGCGCGACTATCGTCGCTGCAACTGGGAATGCGTCGGCAAGGTCGAACAAAAATTTGCCCGCGCCGCGAAAACCAAAACGCCGATCACAGCGCTGGTCGTCGAGCCGTTAATGCAAGGCGCGGCGGGCATGATCCCGCAGCCGCGCAGCTGGCTGCGTCGCGTCGCCGAAATCACACGCGGCCACGGCGCGCAAATCATCGCCGACGAAGTGATGACCGGTTTTGGCCGCACCAGCGTTGACAACGCAAGTCCCGACGGGTTGTTCGCGTGTCATCACGAAGGCGTGCAGCCGGACTTTCTCGCGCTCGCCAAAGGGCTGACTGGCGGCTACCTGCCGATGGCGGCGACGCTGACGACGCAGGCGGTGTTCGATGCGTTTCTGGGCGATTATTCCGAGTTCAAAACTTTCTTTCACGGCCACAGCTTCACCGGCAATCAACTCGGCGCGGCGGCGGCGCTGGCCAATATGCAAATCCTGACAACACCGGCATCGATTTGTGCCCGGCGCGCTTTGGAGAAAACTTTGCGACAGGAATTGGAGTCGCTTTGGACGCTGGAAAACGTCGGCGACATCCGGCAAGTCGGATTAATCGCGGGCATCGAACTGGTCAAAAACTGGCGCACGCGCGCGCCGTTTGAGCTTCGTGAGCGCGTCGGCATCCGCGTCTGCGACGCGATGGCGCGACGCGGCGTGCTCACGCGGCCGATTGGGAATGTGATCGTCCTGATGCCGCCGTACTGCACCACGACACGTCAGATTAAGCAGATGGTAGATGCACTGCGCGAAGCTGTCTGCGAAGTTTTGGAAAACAAATAACGGCTTGTCAGCCTCGATACACGCAGCGCGCCGTGCAAGTTTCGGCGACGACGATTTCGGTCAGCAATGGCAGCTTCGGCTTGAGGCGTTCCCAAATCCACACTGCCACATTTTCGCTCGTGGGATTTTCGAGGCCGGGAATCTCATTGAGGTAACGGTGGTCAAGTTGTTCCCAGAGCGGCTTGAACGATTCGGAGATTTCCGCGTAGTCCATCAACCAGCCAAGTTCCGGATCGCACTCGCCGCTCACGACGAGCTCCGCTTGGAAGCTGTGGCCATGCAACCGGCGGCATTTGTGCGCGGACGGCAAATGCGGCAACAAGTGTGCGGCTTCAAATTGAAACGTTTTTCGCAATTCCATTTTCATGATTCAAAATCGGACCAGGTGACCAAATCGCCAAGGCTTGGCCGGCCGTCGTGCCGCCAGGTCAGGGGCGGGTTTTGCATCTGACCGAGTGGGCAAATTCGCGTCGCGCCCCAGCGCGCCAGTTGCAGCGCGAGCGCGGCGCTTTGTTCGTCCGGCGCGGCGAGGCCGACGGTCGAAATGTGCCGGCGCACCGGGTCCGCGCCTTGCAACGCTTCGTCAAGATTGGCGACGGATTTCACATAGATGAAGCGATGCAAGCAGGAAGTTTGAAAGCGCGCATCGCTTTCGTAGATGACGCTCCACGCCGTGGAATTCTCGCTGAACCAAAACTTTGTCTCCTGCGAATGCGCGGCGCGGACCTGATAAAATGAGCGACGCGTTGCGATTGCGGCCGCAGCTTCGAGCGGCAAAGTGCCGCGCGGTTCCTCGCTCTCGCGACGGGCCAATTCTTCGGCGAGCATTTCCGCAAAAAGTTCCGGCGCGCTCGAACGGCCATGCTCGACGTAGAAAACGTGCGGCGAAAGACAACCAAGTTGATCCCACGCGACGACGTCGCTGGCCGCTCGCGCGGCGACTTTCTTCGCGCCGAAACCGGACAGCACTTCGTTCGCGATGTAGCCGAAGCTCACGCGATGGCCATAGCCGAGAAAGCGCGTGGACTTCGGCAACCGTTGACGAATCGCCGCCAGCGTTTCGTCGCCGCCGGTGGCCGTGACGCAATCAGCCTCGGCGAAGAGCGCGTCCTCGAGTTCGCGTTTGCCGCCGGGCCACTCGGCGATTTCGAGACACGCGCCGAGCTTCGGATCGGCATCGTAGAGCGAGTGCGCGAACAAACGCGGCAGAAACGAAGTGCCGCTCGCGCACTTCATAAATTGCGCCGCGCGCGTCAACACGCCGAGCACGAGGCTCATCAGTGCGGGGTTCGGCAAATTGCCCGCGGCAATGTGGACGAGCAATTCCGGGCCGCGCGCCCAAGCTGCGCGACGCGTTTTCTGTTCGAGCGGACTGGCCGCAAGTTCGTCGAGGCGGCTGGCGTGCCCGAGATCCTGGTTAAGCAGCGCGAGCAAATTTTCACCGGTGAGTTGCGCAAAAAAAGAATCAAGGCCCTTCGTCAATGTCCCGCGCGAAAAGCCAGTGACAGCACCTTGATCCAGCGCCAGTTTGCGGAATGGATAATCAGGATGCAGCCAGTTCTCCGCAGTGCTCGCGAGCAGCCGGACAAGACTGGCGGTCGCGCGCGGCCGCAGGAAGTGCTCGCGGTTGTGTTTGAGCGTCTGGCACGCTTCCGAAATCATCGCGGCGCTCAACGTCGCTTGCGGCGGCAAATCGGCGAGGAAATAATTCGGGAGAGTCATCTTCGATTCAGGGCAATTTTGCTCAGGGTCAGCCAACTTGCATCAACGAGCAACCGCGCGGTTCGGCCAGCGTCGCGCGGCCCAGCAATTCAAAACCTTCACCCCGGCGCACTGCGAGATCTTCCGTTTGAATCGCCAGCGCGGAGCCGAGGTTCGCCAGATCGACAACTTGAATCAACCCCATTTCGCCGTCAGCGACTTCACGGCCCGTTTCCGGCGACACGACACGCGCGCGCGCCCACGGCGGAAAATAAAAAATCCTTTGCCCGTCCGCAACGCCGGCGGCGTGGTCGTAGGCCTGCGAACTCAGTTCGCTCATGCCGTACTCGCAGACAATGTTTGCCGCCGGAATGCCGAGCCGTTCTGAGATGAGCGCATGCAACTCCGGCTTTGGAATTTCTCGCGAACGCCCTTTGTAGCCGCCGGTTTCCAGCGCTCGTGAACCCGCCGGCAATTGCAGTCGCAATTTTTCTTCCACCAGAAAATCGAGCAGATGCACGAAGGAAAACGCCGTGCCGAGGACAATGAGCGGCTGATTTGCAGCACAGGCACGCTGAAGTCGTTCGGCCACTTTTCGCGCATCAAGTGACCAGGCTCCATCGTGTCCGACTGCACCGGCAAACATCGAATCGGGCGAACCGAATTCGCAGCGCACGGTTTCAAACATATGGACGAGCGATGAACGCGGAGCGAGCGCAGCCGGCGGAGTGAGCGCGAGGAAGCAATGCTTTTGCGTGAGGGCTGAACTGCGACCGCCGCCGTCTCGTAAACCAGCGGGCGGCACATGCGCCGCGAACCAAGGCCGCAACGAGGCTTTGTAAAGCGCCAGTGACTCCGCGTTGTGGAAATGCCGGCTGGGAGTTTGTTCCGTTGTGCCGCTCGAATGGAAGACGGTCGTGCGCTCGGAACTTGGCCAACAAGTCACGTCGAATTCTTTGAACGCCGCCGTCGGCAGACAGGGAATTTCGCGCCAATCAACCACACCCGCCGGAGACATGCCGCGCGCGTCGCAAAATTTTTGAACCGTGGCGTTGTGCCGGTACTGCAGCGCAAACAATTCGCAGGCGAGTTGATTAAATTGCGCTTCGGAAAATTCGCGGGCGGACGAGGCTTCATCCAGTTGAGCGTGGTTGATCAACGCTCGCAAGCGCGCGGCGTAATCGGCGAATTCTGAATTTTTATTCATGCGGTTTTGTCGGGTTCGGTTCGCGAACGGCGGCTGGTTTTCCGCGACAGCCTTGGCTAGCATTGCGGCAGCTTTGCCTGTCGGCAAGCGTTGTTCACGGGCTTCTTCCGTCCGATCCAAGTGCGGCGGGGTTCCGCCACTTTCAGATCGAGGTGGAACGGACGTGTGAATCGGCGAGGCCAGCCGATTGGGGGTGCGCGAACCGAAAAGCGCCTCCGCGTCGTGCGCATCCAGGCATATATTGCTTTGCGCGAGCGGCTTCGGATTCGCCGGCGGCCAGGACGACGCTCCAATGCGTGGTGGCAAAGATCGGTGAAGCGCTTGGTTGCTCGCTCATGGAACCAGATTGAATCAGCATTCCGTTGGAATGTCACTGCGTTGCTGGATTCAAAGCCGGGTTGTTGAGCAAAAATGAATTTTGGTTGGACTTCGCCCGGCGCTCGTTGTCCGATTGCCCATTGCTGTGACCGTTTTCTCAAATCGAATTTTGTTGTCGTGTCTGATCGCGCTGTTGGGTGTGTTGGAACTCCGTAGTGCGAACGAGCACACGCTCGCGCCGACGGCCAAGGATTCAGCCGTGCCGATCACAGTGGGCAAAGTGGAATTGATTCCGCTCGATCGCACACTGCCGATCATCGGCACGCTGTTTGCCAAGGACGAAGCGACCGTCGCCGCCGAAGTCGAAGGCAAAGTGGAGAAGACGATGGCGGAATTTGGAGATCGGCTTCAGGCAGGCCAGGAGATTGCGCTCATCGACACTTCTTCGTACGAAGTGCTCACGCATCAGACGGCGGCGAATCTGGCCAAGGCCCAGGCCAGCGTCGCCAACGCGAACCAGAGCCTCAAGCGCGTCGAGGAGCTGCGCAAGAACAACATCGCGTCCATGAGTGATTGGGACAAAGCCACGGCCGACGCCGAGCAGGCGCGCGCGGATGTGAAGGGAGCGGAAGCGGCCCATGAGATAGCGCTGCTGAATCTCAAACGCTCGCGTGTCACCGCGCCGTTCGATTCGGCGGTCGCCGATCGCATTGCCAGCGCGGGCGACTATGTGAAGATTGGCGCGCCTCTTTTTCGCATCGTCAACGACGGCGTGCTCAAATTCATCACGCAGGCACCGGAAAGTTTCGCCGGCGAAGTGAAGAAGGAGCAGTTGGTGGTGTTCAACGTGGACGCCTATCCGGGCCAGGATTTTGAAGGAAAGGTCTTTCTCGTCAGCCCGCAAGTGAACACGGGCAACCGCTCGTTCGCGTTTGGCGCGCTGGTGCAAAACACGGAACGCAAACTCAAGGCGAGCAGTTTCGCGCGCGGCAAATTGATCCTCGAACGCCGAGTGCCCACCATGATGGCACCGCTGGAAGCGATCCAAAATTTTGCGGGCGTGACCAAAGCGTTCGTCGTGGAGAGCGGCATCGCGCAAGCGCGGCAAGTGCGCGTTGGCCGCATCATTGAGGGCCGGCAGGAAATCCTGAGTGGCTTGAAAGCCGGCGAAACCGTCGTCCTCACGGGCCAGACGAAACTGCACGAGGGCGCCAAGGTGCGCATCAAGGAGGCGGCCCTGAGTTCCAAATGACGCGCGGCCCATCGATCAGTTGCCCGGACGGGAGGACGTTCGCGTGAGCCAGGAGCCATCGGAAAAAGGTCTTGCGCTGGCCGATCTGTGCATCAGCCGGCCGGTGTTTGCCACGATGATCAATTTGTTGCTCGTCGTGCTCGGTTGGATTTCTTTCAGCACCATCGGCATCGATCAATTTCCGAACGTCGAGCTGCCGATCATTTCCGTCACCACCACGCTGCGCGGCGCATCGCCGGAGGAAATGGAAACCAGCGTCACTAAACCGCTGGAGGAAATCATCAACACGATACAAGGCATCGATGAACTGAGCAGCGTCACCCGCGAAGGCGTTTCCCTCATCAACGTGCTGTTCTTCCTGGAGCGAAACCGCGACATCGCCGCGCAGGACGTGCGGGACAAGGTCAACACCATCCTCGCGCGTCTGCCGCCCGGCACCGAGCCGCCCATCATCGACAAATTCGATCTCGATGCCGTGCCCGTTTTGTCCATCAGCGTCGCCGCCGCGCGGGATTTGAAAGAGATCACTTATCTTGCGGACAAGCAGATCAAACAAAACCTTGAAACTGTCCCCGACGTCGGCGCGGTGAATATCGTCGGCGCCCGAACCCGCGCGGTGCAAGTCGCGGTGGACATCGACCGCCTGCGCGCCTATGGACTCACCATCGAGGACGTGCGCGGGGCGCTCGAACAGCAGAACATCGAAGTGCCGGGCGGCCGGCTGGAGCAAGGCTCGCGCGAATTGGTGGTACGCACCCTCGGGCGCATGGACAACGTGCATGACTTCAACGACCTGATCGTCTCCAACGTCGGCGGGGAGCCGATTTTGCTCGGCAAAATTGCGACGATTACAGACGCCATCGAGGAACCGCGCTCGCTCTCGCGTTTGAATGGCGAAAATTCCGTGACGCTCGTCGTGCGCAAACAAGCCGGCAGTAACACCGTGAAATTGATCGAAGCGGTCAAGCAGCGGCTCGAACAGATCAAAACCGTGCTGCCCTCCGATTTAAAACTCACGATCATCCGCGACCAATCGCGCTTCATCAAACGTTCACTCGACGAAATCAGTTTCCACCTGCTGCTGGGTGCGGTGCTCGTGGCGCTCACGGTTTTCTTTTTCCTGCACGACTGGCGCGGCACCATCATCGCCAGCATCGCGATCCCCGCGTCGCTGATCGCCACCTTCACACTGATGCGTGCGATGAACTTCACGCTCAACAACTCCACGATGCTGGGCCTCGTCTTCGCCGTCGGCATCGTGATCGACGACGCCATCGTGGTGCTCGAAAACATCCATCGCACGATGGAGGAAAAAGGCTGGTCGGGAAGGCGGGCCGCCAGTTTTGCCACGCGCGAAATCGCGCTGGCCGTGCTCGCGACCACGCTGTCGCTTGTTGTTATCTTCCTGCCGCTCGCTTTTATGAAAGGTCGCACCGGCATGTTTTTCTCCAGCTATGGCGTGACGGTCGCCTTTGCGATCATGGTGTCGCTGTTCATCTCGTTCACGCTGACGCCGATGCTGGCTTCGCGGTTTTTGCGGCACACCGAGGATGAAAAGATTCGCGAAAAAAAGGCGCATGGCGGCGCGTTGATGCAGTGGATGAGCGAGCACTATATTCGCGTCCTGCGGTGGAGCCTGCGCCGCCGCTGGGTGATTGTGGCCAGTTCCGCGCTGTGCGTGGCGTCGCTGTGGATTTTGTTTCCGCTTTCGAAATTCACCTTCCTGCCGCTGGACGATTCGAGTGAATTTGAAATCGCCATCCAGACCCCGGAAGGCTCCAGCCTGGATCGCACGGCGGAGATTTGTGGACAGATTGAGCGGGAACTCAAAGCCGTCAAAATCCAGGAGCAGCATGCCGTCACCGACACGTTGCTCACGCTCGGCAACACCACCGGCCGCGTCGGCAAGGCCGAAGGCGACGTGACGACCGCGCTAATCTATTGCCGCGTGCCGGAGTTGGGCGGCTTTTGGTCCACGCTCACCGGCAAATCGCGACGCTGGTCGCAATTTGAGGCGATGAGCCGCGCGCGAAAAATTCTCGCGGAATATCCCGACTTGCGCACGAGCGTCCAGACGATCTCGCCCATCAGCACCGGTGGCGGACGCAACTCGGAACTCTCGTTTAACTTGCTCGGGCCCGACCTCGACAAACTCACCGAGTATTCGGATCGCATCCTGGAGATCATGCGCGCCACGCCGGGCCTGGCCGATGTGGACAGCACGCTCGCCAATCGGAAGCCCGAGTTACAGGTGCATATCGATCGCCCGAAGGCGAGCCAGTTTGGACTACGGGTGGAAGACATCGCGGGCACGCTGCGCACGCTCGTCGGCGGACTCATCGTGGGAACTTACAAAGAGAGCGACGATCAATATGACGTCTGGCTGCGCGCCGAACGCGGCGACCGCAACACCCAGGAAGCACTCGCTCAAATTACTCTGCGCACCGGCGCCAACTCACGGCCAAACGCGACGAACGTAACCACGACACGCGGCGAACTGGTGCAGCTCTCCAATTTCGTGAAACTCGAGGAGGCGCGCGGGCCAAACCAAATCGATCGCTTCCAGCGCCAGCGCAAAGTGACCATCGCCGCGAACCTCGTACCGGGCACCGCGCTCGGCAACGCAATTGAGGACGTCACGCGTGTGGTGCAGTCCATGAATCTGCCGGCGGATTATCAGGTGGTGTTTACCGGCCGCGCCAAGCAGTTGAAGGAAACCTTGCAGAACTTCCTGCTCGCCTTCGGCCTCGCCGTGATTTTCATGTACATGATTCTCGCGGCCCAATTTGAAAATTTCGTGCATCCTATTTCGATCCTCCTCGCGGTGCCGTTGTCGCTGCCCTTTGCGCTTGTGTGGATGCTCCTGCTCCACGAGCAATTCAACATCTACGCAATTTTTGGACTGTTCATGTTGTTCGGCGTCGTGAAGAAAAACGGCATCCTGCAAATCGACTACACCAACACGCTGCGCGCGCGTGGTCTGGAACGTGAGGAAGCAATCCTCCAGGCGAACCGGCTGCGGCTGCGGCCGATTATGATGACCACCATGATGCTCGTGGCCTCCATGATTCCCATCGCGCTCGGCACCGGTCCCGGCGCAGCCGGCCGCGCTTCGATGGCAAAGGTGATCATCGGCGGGCAAATGTTGTGTCTGCTGCTTACCCTGCTCGTGACGCCGGTGAGTTATGCGATCTTTGACGATTGGGGCCAGGGCCGGTTTTTCAGAAAGCGCGTGGCGCGTTAAACCTAAATGCGGCAGTTGAACCAGCCGCAAAAAGGCGCAAGAGCCGCAGAAACATAGGACGGAACGCACTGCCGCATTTCCTGGATTGCGTCTCTGCCGCATGATCAAATTCACGCCTTATTGAGGACTGTCAGCGCCTTTCTTTTTGTGCTTTCTGTGCTTCTTTGCGGCCATCCACTGCTCTTTTCAAGTTAAACTGTTGTAGGCGCTCCTCGCTTATTTCATTGCCCGGAGCCGGGCGAGGTTCTGGTGCGCGGTGGCGTCGTCCGGATTGAGACGCAGCGCGGTTTCGAGATGAGCTTGCGCATCAGCATTCCTTCCTTGCGTGAGACAGATGAGTCCCAGATTTCCGAACGCCTGGTAGTCCGCAGGATTCACGCGAACGACGGCGAGAAATTCCTGTTCGGCCTCGGGCAATCGATTCTGGTTCAAGTAAACGTAACCCAGTTCGTAATGCGCCTTGTCGTCAGCAGGGTTGATGCGGATGGCCGTCTGGAGGTGGTCGATGGCTTCGGCGATTTGTTTTCGCGAAGACAGCGCGCGGCCCAGCCGCATGTGTGCTTCGCCATCGCGGACGTCTCGCTGGATGCGGTAGCGATAGAAGTCCAAACTCACATCCACAAAGTAGTCGTAGTAGTGCCGAGCCAGCAGCGCGCGATCTTCCGGACTGCCGGCGATGACTTGTAGAACCAGGCCCGCCATTTCATCCGTAGTCTGCAATCCGTGACGCACGCTCCGTGGCGGTTGGTTCGGATTATGGACATTGTTCGTGCTGTTGTCGTACGTGTAACGCATCACCAACCGCGTGCCCTTGGGAAAATCGATCGGCTTGCTGAATTGATAATCGCCCTGCCAGTTGAAATCCCAATTCTGGATCCGAAGCAGCCCGCGCTTTTCGCCGCCCGGCAGCTCGGCGTAAGCCTGTAAATCTTTCCCCAGGTAATGAACGTGTGGCAAAATCCGGAGCGCGGTCACGCTCACGGGCAACATGTACGATTGCTCCACGACGTAATTGCTCGCGCCCGCAGGGATTTCAAAATCGAAGCGCGTGAGCTTGAGACGAAAGGGAATGTTCGTCGGAGCCACGTCCGTAAAATAAAAACCAACTGCCGCGCGCACGGCCTCCGGCTTGCCCGTTGGGTGCATGTGCATCTGTAGTACCAAATCCGTGCCAGGCTTGAGCGCCCACGCGAGACCATCGGGCGCAAACGCCGGCAGCTTCCCCGGCTGCCAGCCGAGCAACTGACCGCCCGGCATGACCGCTCCTTCCGGCATCTCCATTCCTTCGAAGCTCGGCGGATTCTGTTTCGCCGCCAGTCGTCGCGAATTGCGCGTCTCGTCCACGTTGATGAAGGCGTGATGCACGACTTTCGCATTGCCCGGTTGGAATTCGACGCCGCGCACAAAGCGCGTCGCCGGAGTGGGAATCGGGATGACGAAATTGCGATACACATCCTTGCCCTCAGCAGGCAGTGTGTATGGAGTCGGCATCTCGATCACGAGATCCGGCTGACCGAGCCGCCAGCCGTCAGTGAATTTCGGAAGCGGCGGCAAGTCCACCAAGTTGCCCTCGACCGCTCCTTCGGCGAACCACTGTTGCAAAATTCCAAGCTGCTCCGCGTCGAGAGCGCGCGTATTTGCCAGATCGGAATACTCGCGATCCGGCGGCCACGGCGGCATGAAGCGCCGCGAAGTGACATCAACTATCTCGCGAGCGTGTTTCTTTACATCCTGAAACGACAACAAGCCAAACGGTGCCGGTTGGCCGGGCCGATGACATTCCGAGCAATGGCTGAAAATTATCGACGCGACGTCTTTGTTGAAAGTCAACGTCCCTTTCGGTCGCGGCAAAAATGTTTGCACAGAACGAGACCGTCCGTCCTGCTGTTGCTGTTGCTTTTTCAAATAGTACGCGAAGATCGCAAGCGTCACCATTGCGAGGTATGGTGCCCAATCCCACAACCACAAGAGCCATTTTCGTTTGGGAGACGGTGACTTTACTTTGCTGCGAGTTGCTGGCTGCCGTTTTCGCGCGCTCATGAATTGAAAGGATGTCAGACAGGAAACCACGCGCGAGAAGAAATGCGAGCAGGACACAGCCAGGCTGAAACAAGAAATGCGGAATTGCAACTGCGACTCCCGCCAATCCAGCCATTGGCGCCAGCTTGACTTTCCGAAACCGTTTCGTCCTGCTTGCGTCATGATTCAACGTTTCTACGCCGCCGTGTCACTTCGCTGGCTTCGCACAAAATTTTTCGCCTGCTTGACTATGTTTGCTGCATTCGCGTGCGCACAGCTTGCCTTGGCTCAGGAAAAGCGCCCGCTCGAACTGGAAGATTTGTTCCGCAGCAAACGTGTCAGCGATCCGCAAATCTCGCCGGATGACAAATGGGTCGCCTACGTCGTCGCCGAAGTGAACAAAGCCGAGAATCGACAGAACAGCGACATCTGGCTCGCGCCGGCGGCGGGCGGGGAGCCACGCCAATTAACGCGCTCGCCGAAGCACGATCGCCATCCACGTTGGTCGCCCGATGGCAAATGGATTGCCTTCGAGTCCAATCGCGGCGGCTCATTCCAGATTTATTTGATCAGCCCGGACGGCGGCGAAGCGAAACAACTCACTTCGATTTCCACCGAGGCGAACCAGGCGATCTGGTCGCCGGATGGAAAGCAAATTGCGTTCATCTCGGCGGTGTTTCCGGAATTTTCCGACCAGCCGTTCAAGGAAAGCGATCCGACAAACAAGAAAAAGCAGGACGAGCGTGAGCAAAGCAAAGTCAAGGCGCGCGTCATCACGCAATTGCTCTACCGGCACTGGGACAGTTGGGTCGATGGCAAGCGGCAGCATATTTTCGTCGCGTCCGTCGCCGACGGCGAACCACGCGACGTGACGCCCGGCGACCGCGACGCCGTGCCGACTTCGAGCACGTTTTCCGCCGGGGACGAATTTGATTTTTCCGCCGACGGCCAGGAGATCATTTACACCGCCACGCCCGCGCCGACGCGCGAAGAAGCCTGGAGCACGAATCACGATTTGTATTCTGTGAACCTCGCGACCGGCGAACGCAAACAACTCACGACGAATCCTGCCGCCGATGGTTTGCCGCGCTGCTCGCCGGATGGAAAATTCATCGCCTATCGCGCGCAGGCGCGAGCCGGATTCGAGGCCGACCGCTGGCAACTCATGCTCCGCAATCGCGCGACCGGCGAAACAAAAAGTCTCACGGCGGAGTTCGATCAATCCGTCGAATCCTTCGCCTGGGCCGCCGACAGTCAGCGTTTGTTCGTCGAAGCCGAGGAACACGCGCGCAAGCCGATCTGGTACGTCGCCGTGAGCGGCGGGCCGGTAAAGAAAATTTCCGAAGGCGGCGTGAACGGTGAGTTCAATGTCGCGCGCGACGGACACACCATCGCGTTCACGCGACAGGCGCTGTCGCGTCCATCGGAGATTTTTTCGATGACCACCGACGGCGCGAATGTGCGTCCACTCACGCACGGCAACGACGAGTTGTTCACGAAGATCACGACGATGGAGCCGGAGTCCGTGTGGTTCACCGGCGCGGCGGGCGCGAAAGTGCAAATGTGGATCATTAAGCCGCCACGATTCGACGCCGCAAAGAAATATCCGCTGGTATTCTGGGTTCATGGCGGGCCGCAAGGCGCGTATCTCGACTCGTGGTCGTATCGCTGGAACGCTCAACTCTGGGCGGCGCAAGGCTACGTGCTCGCGCTGCCGAACCCACGCGGGAGCACCAGCTTCGGCCAGAAGTTTACGGACGAAATAAGCCACGATTGGGGCGGCAAAGTTTTTGAAGATTTGATGAATGGTCTGGCCTTCATGGAAAAGCAGCCGTACATCGACGCGAACCGGATGGCGGCGGCGGGCGCGTCGTACGGCGGCTACATGATGAACTGGTTCCAAGGCCACACCGACAAATTCAAGACGCTCATCACGCACTGCGGCGTTTACAATTTCCACAACATGTACGGCGCGACGGAGGAAATTTGGTTCGACGAATGGGAGCACGGCCAGCCGTGGTCGAACCCGGAGTTTGAAAAATACTCACCGCATCGGTTTGCCGCGAATTTCAAAACGCCCAACTTGATCATTCACAACGAACTCGACTTTCGCGTGCCGATCAATGAAGGGCTGAACTTGTTCACCGTGCTCCAGCGGCGCGGCGTGCCCTCGAAGCTGCTCTATTTTCCGGACGAAGGACACTGGGTGCTCAAGCCGCAGAACAGCGAGCTGTGGCACCAGACGATCTTTGATTGGCTGGCGGACTATTTGAAAAAATAGCGGCGGCATCAAGTAGCCGGTGTGGTCGCTGAATGAGCATTCGATGACGAAGGCGGCGTTGGACGAATCGTTTCAGAGATTCCGCCAACTGGTGAAAAACTTTCCTCGTCCAGCAAATCTTTTAATCGAAACCGTGCGTCCGCTCGCTCGAAACAAAACTCGCCTTGGACAGCGAAATGTTCCCTTGCCACGCGCAGTCGTGGAATCGGGATTCACCTTCGATCAACCGTCATCCACAATCGGGAAATCGCCGCCGACATTTGGGCAACCGGCATGGACATCCGGGAGATCGCCGCCGACAGCAAGGCAACCGGCATCTACTGGTCAAAAATCGCCACTTGCAGTCGAGAAATCGCGGCCGACATTCAAGAAATAGCCGCAAACATTGGTGAAATCCGCATCTTCATTCGCTGCACCGCCACCCGCAGCCGGGGAATGACCGCAAACAGCCCACTTCCTCTTATTTCCGCATGATTTACGGGAGAAATGATATTTGGGTCTTCTTCCAACACGCCCGACGGCGGAAATCGCTGTAGCGGGTGGTGATACACATTCATTTGTCTAAAATTTCCGCGTCTTCTACATAGAGAGTTCGGACCAAAACTCCTTCCTCATATTTTTTAACCACAACCTTGATTCTTACTTTCTGACCTTTCTGCAGCGATTTCAAGGCGTCCCGATTACTTGTGGGTGCAGTCGCCCTGATTTCGTCAGAACCAAAAATTCCTCTTCCTGCTTTGAGTATAATACCGCCTTCTTTTTCAACCTTTGACACGCTCCACTTATCGGGACAGTTAAAACCAAACGTCTTGTTTTTGTATTTATCTGAAAACGCTATTGGATTAAACGCAGACTCAGTTCTGGTTCGCATTTCCGTGTGATGCCCGGTTATCTGCAATTTCCCCTTGTTATCATAGTAGCCGTCATTAAACTCCACAGGATACTGAACCTGTTTCGTATCTGTGCAATCAGATATTACTTTCTGAAAATCCAGCCACGTCAAGGAAGCAAGCGCTTCCGTCTTGGCATCGGCTTGCTTCTTCCGCAACGCATCTTCGGCCTTGCGTTTCGCCTCGGATATTTCGCCCTGCAATTTGGTGGCATCTGCATCTCCCGGTTCAATTCCCAAAGCGACAGCGACAAATCTTTGAGAGTCGTCAAATTTCCTTTCTTCAAATTTCTCGCGGGCTTCCTTCATGGTTTGCAGATAGCGCTCGTTGATGAGCTTCGCGGCCAAATCGATCGTCGCGCCTGGCTGGACTTGCAGTGGGAAATTTGTGGGTGCGTAACCGGCGAGCCGTAATTCCACTGAAATATCTCCTGTAGGGATGTGTTCCAATGTTAGGGGCGTCTTGCCAACTTCTTTGCCTTTCCGAATCACAGTTGCATTCGTCGGGGTGCTTGTCAGCCGAACCGACCCGTAGCGGAAGACAAAAGCGTGTTTGGAAGCCTTTTTTGGCTCAACGCTGATGTCGGCCAGTAAATCATTCTCCCCATCCGTGGCCGTCAGTTTGTACTGCCCTGGCTTCAAATCGCGGAGCATCAGCGGCGTCTTGCCAGTTTCCACTCCGTTGGTCGAGATCATCAAACCAACCGGATCACTGCTTACCTCTATCGAACCGTAGGAAAACTCGATTTTGTTGGTTTGCGTCTCCCCGCGAGTAACGGAGAGAGTCGTGTCCACTTCCCATGCTTTGCGGCGCGCGGTGAACCGGTAGTCTCCGACCGGTACATCGTTAATGAGAGTCGGCAATTTGCCATCCCATTGCCGCCCGTTGCCGGATAGCTGGAACTCGGCGTCTGGCGGGTCAGCAGACAAATGCACGCTACCCAGGTTGAGATCAATTTTCGCCGCGGTGCGCTGCCGACCTTCGATTTTAACGGGGCGAGTCTCTTTGTATTCGCCGCGCTTGATTTCCAGTTCGTAATCCCCAAAAAGGAGTTTGTCCACAGTTAACGGGGCATCCCCCTTCCCCACTGTTTCAGTCCCCCGCCGCAGAATGACACCGGCCGGAGACGGGTTCACCGATACAACCAATGATCCTCTGCTGGATTCAAGCGACAACACTCCCAGATTCTTGTTTCCGAAAAATACCCACACACGGCGCTCAAAGGGTTCAGCAATCTGTAGGTCAACTGTAAGCTTATGAGGGCCCGGCGTAATCGTAAGGCCGCTGATGAACGGTTGTCCATCCACTTGCATGGCAGGCTTAGTGCCAACCGGCAGCGGCTTGCCATCGAGGACAAAACTGAAAGAGAGAGTTGTGTTGTCCTTGACCAACTTGAACACAAAGAGGCCGCCGCAAAGCAAAACCACCGTCGTCATCAGAATCCGGAATCTTTTGATGTTAAGAAGATTTCGGCTGGGAGGGGTCGGGGATTGGCTGGTTGTTGTCATGGTAATGAGCGGGTAGCGATTTGGAAGCCGTTACTTCGTTTGCAGCAAGCGCTTTTCTTCGATCCCATCGGCCTGATCTCTTAACTGTTTGGCCCGGACATGATCAGGCTTTTCTTTCAATGCGTTTTCGGCATAGACCAGAGCCTTTGTCCAGTTATTGTTTTTTGCCTCCGTCTCCGCTTGCTCCATCCAGAGCTCGGCACGCATTCTTTGAACGGCTGATGGAAACTGGGCGCGTGCTTTCGTCCATTCGCTGGAACTTTCACTTCCCTGTTCGTTTGACCTAAATGCTTCTGCCTTACTGAGCGCATCCTTGACTTGCGCCCATTCCTCCCGACCGTACCTATCCATGTAAGCAATGAAGTCCGTCATGTCACCAATCTTGACGTGGTCGCTCGTCACTTCCCGGTCCAAGGCTCCGGACAACGCCTTGCGGTATGCCACTTCTGCGGCACGAGCCGATTCAATACTGTCAGCCTTCTTTTTTAACTCGTTGGCACGTGAATGGGCCGAGTGATCGTGCAAGACTCTACGTGCCAATGTCGAAACCGATGCCCAATTCCCCCTTCTGGCCTCGGCTTCCAATTTCTCCATGCGCATGACAAGAATCACGCTGGGCATTTTGCTTAATGCATTTTTCCATTCATCATTGCATTTATCCCATTCATTCTGATTGGCCAGGGTTCGTGCCTTTTCAACAGAACCCTTGATTGCGGACCAATCCCCTCCGCCGGACAGATCCAATCGCTTGATAAACTCAGCCATGTTTGCCGCGATGACCGCGTCCTCCTCAATTTCTCCGCTCAACAACTGGTCATACCTAATCATATTCATGGCTAATTCCTCGCGCTGCATGGCGTGTGAATACCGAGGCAGCTCTCTTAGTGCATTTTGTGCGTAGTTGGTAGCGGCATTTGCATTGGTCTTCTTGACCTCAACTTCCGCCAGCTTGACCCAGATGTCGGCACGCATTAGTTGAATTGCTTGTGGCAGACTCAAACCGGCACGTTCCCATGCCGCGCCAGACTGGTCCCAATTCTCTACCTCACCAAGCCCCTTGGCCTTTTCAGCACTCTGCTTGACAGCGTTCCACAACTCGTTCGGGTTCGGGTGCTGATCCATCAAACCAGCGAAATCCTTCATCAGTGCCGCTGTCTTAAGCCGTTCACTCGCCGCTTCCTGCAAGTACACATTCGTCACGGCCGTTTTGTGCTGGGATTGCAACGTGGACGCGTTTTTCAACGCGGCGGCCGCGTTGGGTATATTTGTGTAGGTGTTTATGGCCAACTTCCAGTGCGCCATTGAATCCGTATATTTTGTCATTCCAAAGGCCGACTCGCCGGCAGCCGTTTCCTGCTCGGCCGATGCCAACATTTTTGGAACCCATTCAAGAACGGACGGGTCGTTTTCAACACTCCGCTTGGTATTTGCGAGTTCGTTCCGCATTTGCAAGGCAAGCGCTTTTTTGGCTCCGCTCGCGTACCACATGGACTCCGCGCCTACGAATAGTCCAATCAACACTATCGTGGCCAGCGCATAGCGGGGTAAGGTTTTACGATATACGACTTCCTCTCGGTTCTTATTTGCTTCTTTAGCAATGGAGTCACGTTCAATCTGCAACCACTTCTGGATGCCATGGTCACCCAGTGTTTGTATGTCAGTCACCATCGCGCCTAACTCTTTGAACATCGCATCAGCATCGATCGCCGGTGCCATTCCATATGCAAGGTCAGCGGCAACATTTATGCGGCCCCACCACGATACTCCTGCAATCTGGATTGCAGGGGGCCAGTTAGTTTTGGATCTGATAGCCATCGTGAGATATTCACGACGGATAAACCAATAGAGACACCACAACCAGTAACAGCTCAATGGTATGCTCAGGATCGTCAATCCTGATTGATAGATGGAAGGGAGCAACTGAAATCCCCTTCCGTGGGCTAACGCAAGCGCAGGAACGGACAGCACTAATGAGAGACCGCTTGCAGCGAGCATAAGACGAACAATACTCTCGCGAGGAATCGACAGCGAACGAAACACTAAAAGAATCGCTGCTGATAATTGCAGAAACACGCCAAATCGAAGCAAGTAAGGATTGCTTCCATCGCCTGCTCTTTCTAGCACTAACATTACCCACGAAAGAATCAACATAACGATACCTGCGGGAATTTGCCCGAATAAGAGGCCGCATAGTAGGCGTAAAAAGCTAAACCTCGTTCCCTTGCTAAGAGATATGTTCGCGACATCCGCAAGTGGCACTTCATTGTAAAGTTTACTGTTGCCCGCAGTACCATACACAGATGAACCTTCGGCAAAATAGACCACCCGTTTGTTGGTTACTGTTAAATAGCCATCAGTCTTTAGCAGTTCGTTGAAAAAGTCGGAAATAGATTGAACAGAATGGAGGCGGGAAGGATCGGATCACCATGCGTGGAAAACTCGATCCTCAAGCGGACATGCTCTGCTTGCTGTCCCCGG
>JACPZS010000015.1 GCA_016195385.1 Verrucomicrobiota bacterium | reverse complement strand
TTCGTTTCATAATTTGTTTGAGCTTTGACCAGTGAGAATTCGATTCGTCACTCACGCGGATCATGTTTTGTTACTGTCATAGCTAAATATGACAGTTTTTGGAAATGTCAAACGAATTCTGTTCGCTGAAATAATTTTGCAAGCTTCGTGGGGTAGCTGCGCTTAGACGACGAGCGCCGTTCTCAATAAGAAATCGTCCTGAAAATATCGCTGCCGATCCCTATCCAGATCACGTTGACTGCGCAAACCCCAATGCTGACCGATCACCGCGCGGTGAGATGAACACTTCGCAGGCTGAATTGAGCCGGCTGCCAGGACGGTGGAGCAACAAGGTGCAGTCCGCTGTTATTGGGCGCGATGCTTCCGAAGATCCGGGAGGAACCAGGTGAGCAGGCCGATCAAGGGCAGATAGGCACAGGCGGACATCACGAATTCGATGCTGGTCGCGTCGGCTAGTTTCCCGAGCACGGCAGATCCGATTCCGGCGAGACCGAAGGCCAGTCCGAAAAAGAGTCCGGCGATGAGGCCGACCTTCCCAGGAAGAAGTTCCGTGGCATAGACGAGGATGGCTGGAAACGCGGAGGCCATAATCAAGGCGATGAACACGGAAAGCACCGCGGTCCCCAGCAAGCCGACGTGCGGGAGCGCCAGTGCGAAGGGAGCGACGCCGAGAATGGACAGCCAGATGACTTGCTTGCGTCCGATGCGATCGCCGAGCGGCCCGCCGACCAATGTTCCAATGGCGCCAGCGCCGAGAAAGAGGAACAAGTAGAGCTGTGATTGCTGCACGGAAACGCCAAACCGGTGCATGAGGTAGAAGGTGTAGTAGCTCGACATCGAGGCGAGGTAGAAGAACTTGGAGAACATCAGGAGCAGCAGGACGCCCACGGAGAGCGCCAGCTTTCTGCGGGTCACGGTTTCGCGGTGGTCTGTTGAGTAGGTCCCGCGATGGGCCGTCGCCAGCCGTTTCTGGTACCAGCGACCGACCTTCGACAGAATGATCATGCCCGCGAAGGCGAGCGCGCTGAACCAGAGGATGTGACGCTGGCCTTGCGGCACGATGATTCCGGCGGCGAGGAGAGGGCCGAGGGCGGTTCCCGCGTTGCCGCCGACCTGGAAGAGCGATTGCGCGAAGCCATGCCGGCCACCCGAGGCCATCCGGGCCATGCGCGAGGATTCAGGATGAAAGACCGCCGAGCCGAGTCCGACGCACGCCGCCGCCAGCAACACGACAGGATAAGCGGGCGCGACCGCGAGCAGGATCAAACCGCACCAGGTCACGCCCATGCCGAAGACGAGCGAGAAGGGCCTGGGATGCTTGTCTGTGTAGAATCCCACGACGGGCTGGAGGACTGAGCCGACCATTTGAAAGGTGAACGTGATGAGTCCGATCTGGGTGAAGTTAAGCTTGAACGACTCCTTCAGCAGCGGATAGATGGCCGGGATCAACGCCTGGATGGCGTCGTTCAGCAGATGGCAGAAGCTCAACGCGAACAGAATTCCCACAGCGGAGGTGTGAGCTTCAGTGTAAGGCAAGCCCGGCATGATTTCGGCCGGCGCAGCGAGTGGTTGAGTTTTTGGCATAAAAAAAGCCCTGCCACCTTTCGGGAGCAGGGCGGTTGAAAGTGTTGGTTGATTACTCTCGCTCGCGCTGCTCCGGGCCTACCCAAAGAATCAGGTGAGACAGGGGACACAGGATGGCGGCTTTCTTAACGGCAGGCAGTGGAACAATGGCACCCAGCGGCGCCGCGCAAGCGCCGTTCATCGCGGACTGTGATGGGCCATTGAGGTTCATCAAGCGGCGCGATAATACCGGGCGGAGCGATTCTGTCAATCAATCGACGCGTTCTCGAATGGCACGGCAAAGATTGTTTTGAAAACAAGCATCGTCACGTCGCCGGGATAATGCGTTGGAACAAAAGCCCCGCGCCAAATAGCAGTAGAAAAATCAGACCCTGCGGATACGGATCGGGTATGACGGCAAGCAGATCAACCAGGACGATGCCGGCGAGCAAGCCCGAAACTGTCGCGCCGACGTTTCGTTCCGCTGACCAAAATGTCTGGCGCAGGCAGCGCAGAATCCACAGCGCCAGCAAGACGGAAAGCAGCGCGGCGCGCGGACGAGCGTCGCCGTCGTTCAGAAGCGCCGCAATCCCAATCGGCGTGGCCAGCAGGTAAACGGGCCAGTGTTTCACCGGGCCACGCGTGCTTTCCTTGCGCGCGAGATAGCTCAGGCCGATGATATACGCGGCCAGTCCCAGCGCACTCCAGGTGGCCCAACCGCTCAGACCGCGCGCGGCACTCGCCGACGCAACGAGGTAGAGGAAAAACCGGCACGCAGCCATCACCGCGGGCGAAAATGGAACAGCCTTGTGGGTGAAATCGTAGAGCACGATGCAGGACAACAGGCACACCGCGAGCAACGCGGTTACTTTGCCGAGCGACGCCAGCATCAGCATCCCGACGATGAGCCAGGCTCCGCTCAAGAGCCAGACGGTTTCGAGCTTGATCGCGCCGGACGGAATCGGCCGCTCGCGCCGGAATTGCAAATCGAAGTTCGCATCAATGGCGTCGTTCAAATACATCCCGCCGGTGTAAAGGCACGTCGCACCAAAGCAGAGCCAGAGAAAATTCTTCCACACACCGCCGCCGCTCAACAACCAGCCCGCGAGGCAATTGGACCAGACGGTCGGAAGATTGGACGCACGCCCGAGAACGAGCAGCGTTCTAAGCAAACTGAACGGGCTGGGTTGGGCGAGTGACATCACGGCGCAAAGGAAAGCAAGCTCGCGGGAAAAAGCAATACGTCATCAGGCGGCAAGCCCACGCGAACTTTCTCGCCCTCACGCATCTCCTCGAAATCAAGCCGTGACTCCGCTATGCGCCTTCGCCGCCAGGAGCGCTGGCTCCGTTTTGATGAGTTGGCTCCACGCGAAAATTCCGGCAACGAACGAAATCAGCGCGCACGCGACGTACGGCCACGTCGGGTGCAGATGGAACAACCCACCCGCAAACAGCGGACCGAAGATGCGCGCCAGACTGCCCGCGCTTTGCGCCACTCCGATGGTTTCGCCTTGTTCGTTCGCCGGCGTCAGAATCGAGAGCATCCCAAACAATGGCGGTCGTGTCAGCCCGGAACCGATGGCGAGCAGCGCAAGTGCGCCGAGCAATTCCCACCACGGCAGGCCGCCATTTTGGAAGAGCACCGCCCACGAAAGCTTCGTGTCGCCGTGGATGAATGGCAGCGGCGCGAGGCTCATCGCCACCAGGAAGAGGCTGAACGCAATCAGCCGCGGCTCGCCCATGCGCTTCACGAGGCGGCCCAGAGGCCCGCCCTGGACAAACGCGCCGACGAATCCGCAATAAGCAAACAGGATCGTACTCGCAGCCGCGGCGTCGTGGAATTTCTGACGGTTCATTAAATCGAGCGAAGAAACTTTGATCGTTGGATCGACCAGTTTGAAATTCCGCGCCACCAGCAAACCGAGCGTCGTTTCAAAGCAAGTGAAACAGAACGTCGCGAGAAAAAACAACCCGACCAGCAGGCCGATGTTTGGCCGGCTCAAAACGTGCGCCCATTGGTTCCAACGCGGGCGGACGCTCACGCCAGCCGAACCCGGTTGACGTGTTTCCGGAAGGATGAAAAATGCCAGGAGAAAATTTGCCGCGCAAAGCGAAGCCGCCACCCAGCCCGGCCCGGTGAGTCCGAAAAATTTGAGACTCACGCCGCCCAGCGCCGGACCGAAAATGAAACCCAGCCCGAATGCCATGCCCACGAGCCCCATCTTTTTCGAGCGTTGCTCCGGCGGCGTGATGTCGGCAATGCACGCCTGCGCCACGGTGATGTTCGCCCCGCACACGCCAGCCAGCACGCGCGAGAGCAGGATGACCATCAACACGGTTCGTCCATCGGCAAAGCCGGATCCCAGACCGAACAACGCGTAGGACGCCGCGGCTCCGGCCGTGCTTACCAGCAGCACCGGGCGCCGCCCGATGCGGTCGGACAATCGTCCCCAAGCGGGCGCGAACAGGAATTGCATCGCGGAAAAGCTCGCCATGATCACGCCGATGAAAACGCCGCTCGCGCCAAATTGATCGCTGTAAATCGGCAGCAACGGCAGCACGATGCCGAAGCCAATCAGGTCGATGAAGACCGTCAGAAAGATGATGAGCAGTGATGGTTTTTTCATTTCACAAATCAGAGCCGGCGCAATTTTTTGCAGGATGAAACACGGAGCAGCGCACTTTGTCCATCCTTCGGCATGGCTGGCGGTGCGAAATTTTGTATTTCCTCTTCCCTAACTGGACACATGGACCTGCTGGCCGACGAACAGCGGCGCTGGCGGAGCCGGCCGTTCGCCGAGACTTTCAAGCTTTTGCCTGTTTGTTGGTTTGCATAGGCTGTCGGCGCAACATATGAATATGAAAGCCATTCGCGTTCATCAATTCGGCGGGCCGGAGGCACTCCGTTTGGAAGAGACTCCGACGCCGACACCGGCACCCGGCCAGGTGCTCGTCTGCGTCAAGGCAGCAGGCGTGAATCCCGTTGATACCTACCTCCGCTCCGGCTCCAACCCCGCCCTGCCCCTGCCCTACACGCCCGGCCTGGATGCCGCGGGTATTGTGACCGCTGTTGGTGACGGAGTGAATTCCGTGGCACCGGGCGCGCGAGTTTACACGGCGGGCACGATCAGCGGAGCGTACGCAGAATTTGTTCTCTGCGAGGAAAAGCAAGTCCATCCGTTGCCGGCGAACATTTCGCTCGCTCAAGGCGCCGGATTGAACGTGCCGTACGCCACGGCGTATCGCGCACTGTTTCAACGCGCACAGGCCAAGGCTGGCGAAACCGTGCTGGTTCACGGCGCAAGCGGCGGCGTCGGCATCGCGGCAGTGCAAATTGCGCGGGCCGCTGGATTGATTGTCATCGGCACCGGCGGCACAGAAGCGGGTCGCCAGTTGATCGCGGAGCAAGGCGCACATCACGTTCTCGATCATCGCAAGCCGGATTATTTGGAGCGGGCGATGGCGTTTACGGGTGGTCGAGGGATGAACATCATCCTGGAAATGCTGGCGAACGTGAACCTCGGAAAAGATTTGCCGTTGCTCGCGATGAAAGGACGTGTGGTCATCATCGGCAGTCGCGGCAAAGTCGAAATCACGCCGCGCGATTTGATGAGCCGCGACGCGGACGTGCGCGCAATGATGCTGTTCAACGCCTCCGCCGCCGAGCTGGCGGAAATTCATGCGGCGTTGTTCGCCGGTCTGGAGAATGGGACGCTGCGTCCGATCCGGCCCGTGTGTTTGCGCGTGAGTGATGCTGTGTTACGATTAGGTATGAAAACTCGTTTTTGCATTGCGCTGTTGGTTTTGTGCCTCCAACCGGACGCGGTCTTTGCAACGACCGCCCAAGGCCGCCTGTTCTGTCTCTCGCTGCGCTTTCAAACGGCCAGCACCAAACTTTTTGGCCAGACCTACACGCTCGACTTCACGAGCGACACCAGCACAGCGACACCCAATGGAGAACTTTTTCCACTGCTCGACCCGGCGCAGCCCAGCCACGCCACTGTCTTCCAACTTCACGACCCCACGCTGGGCGACATTGCCGGCAATTTGCTCATGGACGTTCCCTCCGGCGTGGACGTCAACACGAACGGCTTCTCGGATTTTTTCGAGTCCAGCCAGGCCGTTGAGACCGTGACGACGCGGGGCACCTACAACGGCCCGGTCGATGAAGGCACAGTGACGGCCACCTGGCAGCGCGCTGCCGGCGCAACCTCGGGCACGTGCAAAATTCACCTCGAAAGCGCGGCGTTCGGCGCCCTTGTCGATTTCACGGCGAACTTCGCTTTGCTGGAATTCGCCGGGCCATTGACTTACACCCCTGGCATCACCAATGTCGCCGGCACGCTCCAGCTTCAACGAAGCGGCGCACCAGCCAACTTGCTTGGTGGCGATGTTCAATTCACCAAAATCGCGACGAACCGCTTCAATGCCCTCATCCTGCAACCGGGCGGATGGACCAATGCCAGCGGCCAGACGCTCAGCTACACGAATCACGTATTCCAGCGCGACCCGGGCACGCTGACGAATTACTACGGCTTCATGGAATTCGCCGACGGCGACCCCGCCACGACGGCACCGGACTACCTGACGTGGATTCTTTCGATTGATGACTCAAACGATTTGAACGCGAACCAAATCCCGGATTTCAGCGACGACCCTGCGCCTTCGGTCGCGCAAGCGCCGCGCCTCGCCATCGCGCAGGCGGGTTCACAACTCAACCTCACCATCAGCGGTGATGTGGGACGGCTGCATGAACTCCAGGCAATCGATTCCTTGTCGCAGACTAACTGGATCAAAGTGCTCTCGCTCACCTTGACGAACGCTTCGCAAACAATTTCCCTCCCGTTGCCGGCTTCTTCCTCCAGGTTTTGGCGTGCCACGGTGCCATAGCCTTCCCCGATCAACTATCCGGTTGAGCGCCGTGGGCGTGCCTTCGCTGATCAGCGTTTCCCTAGCGGCGGGGAAATCAGCCGGCGTTCTTTGCCGCCGCACATTCCGCCCGCCGCAACGCGCGTTCCGTCTTTTTGATTTCACTCCGCAAAATCTCTTCCGCGGACCAGCCACGTCGCTGTGCCAAAGCCGCCAGACGCATCAATTCGGCGCCAAGTGACGGCTTGGATTGTTTTTCCACTTTTGCAAGCTCCTTCCAGAGCTTTGCTTTGCGTGCCTTCTTGACGAGCTTCTCGGCGCGCAACAACGCCGGCAGATGCCGCGGAATTCCATCCAGAGCCGACGCGCGATGATGCCGCGTGCCGTGTTTCTCGGTCTGTTTGATTTTTTCCCACTGCGTCCAAACGGCTTCGACAGTTTTTGCTTTCGCATCGCCGAAGACGTGCGGATGACGGCGAATCAATTTGTCCGCGAGCCGGTGGCAAACCTGCGCGAAGTCAAACGCGCCACGCTCGCGCGCAAGCTGACAATGAAAAACAACTTGCAGCAGCAAGTCGCCCAACTCCTCGGCCATCTCGTGATCGTCGCCGGCCTCAATCGCGTCCATCAATTCATAGACCTCCTCGACCGCGTGCATGCGGAGTGAACGATGATCCTGTTCACGATCCCAGGGGCAGCCCGTGGGCGAACGTAGTTTCGCCATGACGCGGAGCACATCGTCGATGGGGGAATTCTTTTTCATTCGAGTGTGGTTCGAAACGACGCGCCGCCGACTTTTGCCAAAAGTTTTTCCCGCGTTGCGCTACAGCACGACCAGGTCATCGCGATGAATCACTTCGATGCGCGGGAGTTGCCGCGACTGAATATCCCGAGCGCTGAACTCGACGATGCCGCGCGCGAACTCGTTGCCGTCCAAGTCGCGGATGCTGACAATGTCCGCCTCGTGAAATTCGCCCTCGATGCGCACCACGCCCGGCAGCAACAGGCTCTTGCCGTTTTCCGTCACCGCTTTCTTCGCACCTTTATCGACGAACAGCGTGCCGCGTGGATGATGGAAAAACGCAATCCAACGCTTGTGTCCGCGCAGCTTTTTGAGTTGCGGCAAGAATAGCGTTCCTTCATCGCAGCCGGCCAGCACGTCTGCCAACACGCTGCTCTTTTTTCCCGACGCGATGACCAGCGGGATGCCGGCGCGCGTGACAATTTTCGCCGCTTGGATTTTCGTAATCATGCCGCCCACCGCCGTGACGCTTTGCGTGCCGTGCGACATATCCTCGACCGCGCCATCAATGCGTTCAATGACGCTCAGAAGTTTCGCGTCCGCTTTTCCAAAATGTTCAATCACGCCATCGACCGTCGTGAGGATCACGAGCAAATCCGCCGGGAGCAGGCACGCCACGAGCGCGGACAGTTTGTCGTTGTCGCCGAACTTCAACTCGGTAATCGAAACCACGTCGTTCTCGTTGATGATAGGGACGACGCCCAACTGCAACAGTTTCGCCAGCGTGTTGCGCGCGTTGAGGTGCCGCTCGTGATTTTGTAAATCGTCGTGAGTCAACAACACCTGCGCGACTTTCAAATCAAACTCGCCAAAAAGCTGCTGATACACCGTCATCAGGCGCGACTGGCCGATGGCGGCACATGCCTGCAATTCCGCCGCGTCGCTGGGACGCTTCGCGAAACCAAGCGCGCCCATTCCGGCGCCGACCGCGCCCGAGGTCACGAGTACAACTTTCTTCCCGGCCGACCGCAACGCGGCGACCTGCGCCACCAATTGCCGCATCTGCTCCGGATCCGGCTGCTTGCGGCTGTCCGTCAACACGCCGGTGCCAAGCTTGACGACAATCAAGTTGGCCAGTTTGAGCGACTCGCGATGCACGTTTGTGATCAGAATGCAAAAAACCAAACGGCAAAAGGAAAAAATCCTGACGACGAACTTCCGGGGGAAGATTGCGGAAGTCCGATCGTGTCAAAGTTTCCGATGTGTGTGGCTGTCAATTCAGCCGAGGCGGTGGCTGTGGATGGCAACCGGGGTTTTACGACGCAGTCCGCAAGAATGTCAGGGGCGCTTCAAATAACCGTTCCGTGCGGGATGACGCCGCCTTTGGGAATGATCACCACGCCGTCGCGAATGTAGTAGAGCGCGTGATCTTCGTTTTCGGGTTTGTGGGCGGGCGAGATGATGACGTCGTTGCCGATGCGCGCGTTTTTGTCGATGATCGCGTTATCGATGCGAGTGTTGGTGCCGACGCCGATGCGCGGTCGTCCAGAAGATTCGTTATCGAAGATGGAAGCTTCCGATTCAAAGAAGTCGCAGCCCAGCAGAATCGTGCGATGGAGGTTGCTTCCGGCGCCGACGACACTGCGCACGCCGATGATGCTATGGGTGATATTGGCGTGGTTGATGATGCAACCGTCGGAAACAATCGCGTGGTCAATTTCCGCGCCGTTGATCTTTGAAGCGGGCAGGAAACGTGGTCTCGTGAAGATCGGCGCGCTCATGTCGAAAAAGTTGAAGCGCGGCAACTCGGAGGTCACGTCGAGATTCGCTTCGAAGAACGAGCGAATCGTCCCGATGTCCTCCCAGTAGCCCTGGAACACGTAAGAGTAAACTCGATGAGTGTTGATGGCGCCGGGGATGATGTGCTTGCCGAAGTCGGTGAGCGTGTTGTCCAGGAGCTTGAGCAACACATCGCGTTTGAAAACGTAAATGCCCATTGAGGCCAGAAAGAAGTCGTCGTCGCCCTCGATTTCGAGCGTGGGATGCCAGTCGCGCGGCAGGCGCAAAGAATCCTGCACTGCGGGATCTTTCGGTTTTTCCACAAAGCGCGTGATGCGGCGTTCCGCGTCGATTTGCATGATGCCGAGAGATTGCGCTTCAGGCCGGCGCACCGGGATCGTGGCGATGGTCAAATCAGAGCCGCTCGCGGCATGTTGCGCCAGGAGTTTGCGAAAATCCATCCGGTAGAGTTGATCGCCGCTCAGAATCAACACGTGCTCGAAATCGTGGTTGAGCAGGTGCATGAGATTTTTGCGCACCGCATCCGCCGTGCCCTGATACCAGGACGTGTCGGTGAACGTCTGTTCCGCGGCGAGAATCTCGACAAAGCCGCCCGAGAAATGGTCGAATTTATACGACTGGGAAATGTGCCGATGTAGAGACGCGGAATTGAACTGAGTGAGCAGGTAAATGCGCTTAAGCCCGGAATTGATGCAGTTGGAAATCGGGATGTCCACCAGGCGGTACTTGCCCGCGAGCGGCACGGCGGGCTTGGAGCGCTCCCGCGTGAGCGGAAACAGCCGCGTGCCCTGGCCGCCTCCCATGATTACGGAAAGCACGTTGCCGGGTTCGATGTGGGGGCGTATTTCAGGTTTTGACATACAGTTCGAGTCCTTTCTTGCGAAACATCTCGGCTTATTCATACCGTGCCGCGACTCGAAAGTGCAAGCGGCATCACAAAATCACGGACAAACTCTCGCGGTGCGTCGCGGGCAAAATTTTAATCAAAGCAAATTGATCCCATGTGCGGCATCGTAGGCTACGTCGGCAGGCAACAAGCGTCGCCCATCATTCTTGAAGGGTTGCGGCGGCTGGAATATCGCGGCTATGACAGCGCCGGCGTGACGATTCTTCACGAGGCGCGACTCGAAACCAGGAAAAAGAAGGGCAAGATTGATGACGGGCTCGCCAAACTTCTCGGCGCCCGCCCGGTGTCGGGCATTATCGGCCTCGGCCACACGCGCTGGGCGACGCACGGCCCGCCGACCGACGAGAACTCGCATCCGCACCTGGATCGCAGCGGGCGCATTGCCGTCGTCCACAACGGCGTGATCGAAAATTACGATCGGCTCAAGGAGCGCTTTCTCGCCGCCGGCCACGAGTTTCATTCCTCGACGGACACCGAAGTGCTCGCCCACTTGATCGGTGAGCATTACGCGAAACTGAACGTAACATTCACAAACGGCACGTCGCCGCCCGGTGAGCCGCATCCGCTGGCGCAAGCCGTGATGAACGCGCTCAAGGAAGTGATCGGCACCTACGGCATTGCGGTCGTATGCACGGATTTTCCGGACGTGATTGTCGGCGCGCGGCGTGGCTCGCCGTTGATCATCGGCGTCGGCGAGGGAGAGAATTTTCTGGCCAGCGACGCGAGTGCGATCGTGGCTCACACGCGACAGGTCGTTTATCTGAACGATTACGACGTCGCGACGCTCACGCCCGAGAATTTCAAAGTAAGTCGGCTGGGTTCGGACACGACGCAAGTTCAGATCAGCCGCATCGAGTTCGATGCCCAAGCCGCCGAGCGCGGAAAATTTCCGCACTTCATGCTCAAGGAAATTTTTGAGCAGCCGCGCACCGTGGAAAACGCCTTGCGTGGCCGCATCGATCACGACGAAGCGACGGCGAAATTCGGCGGATTGAACATGTCCATCGCCGAACTGCGCTCGATCCGCCAAATCGTCATTTGCGCGTGCGGCACGAGCTGGCACGCGGGATTGATCGGCGAATTTCTTTTCGAGGAATTTGCGCACATTCCGGTGGAAGTGGAGTACGCCAGCGAGTTTCGCTACCGCAACGCGCCCATCGAGCACGACACGCTCGTGCTCGTCATCACGCAGTCCGGGGAAACAGCCGACACGCTCGCGGGCCTGCGCGAATCCCGCCGTCGGGGCCACAAAGTGCTCGCCATCTGCAATGTCGTCGGCAGCACGATTGCGCGCGAGGCCGACGGAGGAATTTATTTGCACGCGGGTCCGGAAATTGGCGTCGCATCGACGAAGGCGTTCACGTCGCAAGTGACCGTGCTTACGCTGCTCGCGCTCTTGATGGGGCGCATTCGCATGTTGTCCACGAGTCGCGGCACGCAGATTATCCACGCGCTCGAAGCCGTTCCGCAACAACTCGAAAAAATTCTGGCGCAAAACGACCGCATCAAACAACTCGCGCTCAAATACTCTCACGCCGAAGACTTTTTCTTCCTCGGACGGCAGTACAACTTTCCCGTCGCGCTCGAAGGCGCGCTCAAGCTCAAGGAAATTTCCTACATCCACGCGGAAGGTTATCCGGCGGCGGAAATGAAGCACGGCCCCATCGCGATGATCGACGAAAAGACGCCGACGGTTTTTCTCGCGCCGACGGACGCGCTTTATGACAAGACCCTGAGCAACCTCCAGGAAATCCGCGCGCGCAAAGGCCCCATCATCGCGCTCGCCACTGAGGACAACACTCGCATCGCCGCGCACGTCGATGACGTCATCCATGTTCCGGGCACGCTCGAAGCCGTCTTTCCGCTCCTCGCCATCCTGCCGCTCCAACTGCTCGCTTATCACATTGCCGTCGCGCGCGGCTGCGACGTGGACAAACCGCGCAACCTCGCCAAGAGCGTGACGGTGGAATGAACGCCGTCGTGCGCTTCGTTTCGCCAATTCAGATTCCCTCCGGCGCGTCATGCCTCGCTTGATTCCCGGCAATAAAGTGGCGGACACGCTTTGCCTCAAGTGCGGCATCTGCTGCGACGGTACGCTCTTCAAAGGCGTCGAGTTGCAACCAGCGGACGATTTTGAACAACTGTGCTCGTTGGGGCTGTCGCTCAAACAAGCAACGCGTCGGCAAACCAAAGCTGAAGCTGCGAAATTCCGCTTCCCCCAACCTTGCGCCGCGCTCTGCGCGGATGGCCACTGCCAAATCTACGCGGATCGACCAGCGCATTGCCGTGACTTCGAGTGCGCGCTATTCAAAGCCGTTGCTGCCGGTCGCATCGGCCAGCCGGCCGCGCTGCGCATCATCCGCGCGGCCCGCCAGCGTGCCGATCGCGTGCGCCAGCTCTTGAGTGCGCTGGGAGATGAGGATAAACACATCGCGCTAACTGTCCGCGTCCGTCGGCTCTCCCGGCGGATGGAACAACTCAATCTCGACGATGCTCAGGCCAATCTTTTCAGCGAACTCTCACTCGCGGTTCAGGATTTGAACTTCATCTTGAGCGAAAAGTTTTATCCGGGACATTCCGGTTACACAGACCAGCCTTGAGGCCGATTTCGTGCGTTGCTCCTATTCCAGAAAGTCGCTGTTCCTGACACTGTCGGCTTTGTTCTTTGCTTCGGCCATCGCGCTTTCGTTTGATCCGCGGAGCATTGTGGGCAGAGTTATTGCGATTATCTTTGCCATTACTTACTTGAGCGATGTTCTTGTTTCGGGAAGGTTGCATCACTGGAGATTGCACCGCGAATTCCTGCGCGAGACATCGCCCGTTGCGTTTTGGAGTTTCGTTACGATTGGCTTTTTTGTAATCATCATTCTCATACTTGATTGCCTTCATCATGTTTTTGCGGCCTAATAAATCGCTGCAGGCAACGCGAGATAGCGTCTCCAGTTTCGCTGTCGCGGTTCACGCCGCGAGTCGGCAGTGGCTCCATTTTCCACGGTAGGCGGCGTATGCGCACCTTCATGAATAAGGCATTTGATTTGGTCGGCGGTATCGGCGACACGCTTCAGTTGTTATCGCTCGTTGCTTTAGTTGTGGTTGGGCCATTCGTCTGGATGTGGCAGCTCTTCGCTGGCGGTCGATTCTCGCAGTTTGCCATCGTTGTTGCCTTTTGGCTCTTGTCACTTGCAGTGATCGGTTGGGAGGTGCGGCGAAAGGCAATCACTGCAGTTTCACTTGGCGTGTTCCTCACGTGGATGGTCGTGTTGGCCTTTGTATTCCACGGCTATTTATATTTATGATCATGCCGCCTAACCGTGTTCTGCAGTGAACCTGGCCGGTGCGCTCCGGTTGCCATCCACTCGTCCCGCAGGCCGGGTCGCTGAGCTTGAGTCGTTTGGCCCAGTTTTATCTGGCCCGAGCTTCCTTGCGAAACAGCAGTGGCGCGACTTCGCCAAGATAGCGACGCCAGATCGCGTAATTGTGCTGTCCTTCCGTCGCGGGGAAGGTGTGTCGAATGTTGTGCGCGGTCAAAATCTCGGCCAGCCGCTGATTCGCCGGGAACAAGAAATCCTGCCGGCCGCAACCGAACCAAAGCAATTTCAACTTCGCGTTGGCGGTCTCGGGATGGTCGAGCAGCGCTTGGAAGCGTTTTTCAAAATCGCCCGGCACGGCGGAACTAAACCCGGCGACGGTGCTGAAGGTGTCGAGATGGCTCAGGCCGATGTGAAAAGCGTGCCCGCCGCCCATCGAAAGCCCCACGATGGCGCGATTGTCCCGGCCACGAGCCGTCCGATACTTCTTCTCCACTTGCGGAATCACTTCCTCCATGAGGTATCGTTCAAAGACGACGGTGTTATTGGAATTGGTGCGGCCGTAGGGAATTGCGTGACCCCACGGCATCACGATGATCATCGGCACGGCTTTTTTCCCGGCGAGCAAATTATCCAGGATGAAGTTGGCTTTGCCCGCATCGGTCCAGCCGGCGGCCGTGTCATTGTTGCCGTGCAACAAATAGAGCACCGGATAACGAGTCGAGCGACTTCGGTCGTAACCCGGCGGTGTATAGACGTAATAGGCGCGCGTGTCGCCGGTCACGCGAGATTTCTCCCAATTCACCTCCACGCGTCCGTGCGGCACATCGCGCGCCTGCCAGAGTTCTGTCGGCTCGCCCGGCACATCCACCATGCTCGCCGAGGTGCGGGCGCGCAATTTGATGCGCGGGTTCACCGGGTCGGGCGTCGTCACGCCGTCCACCGTGAATGTGTAGATGGCCGGGCCGGATTCGAGCGGCCCGACTGTCACGCTCCACACGCCTTGCCCGTCGCGCGCCAGGCTCTGCTGGGTGCCCGGTGGCATCCAATCCCCAAACAGGCTGACCTCCGCGATGCTTAACGTTTTCATGGTTTTGATTCTCCGGAATGGCGATCCTTCAACTGGTAAACTTTTTAGCTCTCCCAGGATTTCCTCACACGTCAAAATCTGATTTCCGCAGATTTTCCGTGCGCGCCCAAGCCTTCGAGTTCGGCAAACTTTTTTACTGCCGGCAAAGCTTTGCGCAGCGCGGCGCGGTTATATTCAACGACGCTGGTGCGGCGTTGAAATTGATCCACGGTCAGGCCGGCAAACGACGCGCCCGCGCCACCGGTTGGCAGCGTGTGGCTCGGTCCCGCCACATAATCGCCCACGACCGTTGGCGACCAGCCGCCCAGAAAAATCGCGCCGGCGGTCAGGATGCCAGTCGAAACCTGGCGCGAGTTGCGTGTCATTACCTCGCAATGCTCCGGCGCGAGTTGGTTGGCCAGCGCCACGGCCTCGGCGATGGATTTCACTAGAATCAAACAGCCGTTGTTCTCCAGCGCGCGCTGGATGAATTCGCGCCGCGCGAGTTTGGGCAGTTGCCGCGCGATTTCTTTTTCAACGGCCTGGAGGATTTTGGCCGAGGTCGTGACGAGCCATACGCGCTCATGGCCGGAGCCATGTTCGGCTTGCGCGAGCAAATCGGCGGCGGCGAATTTGGGATTCGCCGAGTCGTCCGCCAGCACCAGCACTTCGCTCGGGCCGGGCAGCAAATCAATCGCGACGCGTCCGACAAGCAAACGCTTGGCAGTGACGACGTAGGCGTTGCCCGGGCCGAAAAGTTTTTGCACGCGGCGAATCGTATTGGTGCCGTACGCCATCGCGGCTATCGCCTGCGCTCCGCCGGCACGATAAATTTCGGTGGCACCCGCCGCCTGTGCGGCGAACAGCAGCGCCGCATTGATGCCGCCATCCGGGCCACACGGCGTGCAGACGACGATTTCCCGGCAGCCGGCCACTTTGGCCAGCGTGATAGTCATAAGCGCCGTCGAGACGAGCGGCGCGGTTCCGCCGGGGATGTAGATGCCGACGCGTTGAAACGGATCAAATTTTTCGCCGACGTTCGCGCCGTGCGAATTTTGCATCCGCCAGTTTTTGCGCAGAGATTTCCGGGCGAACGCGGCGATGTTTTTTCCGGCAGCGGCGACGGCCTGGCGAAGTGATTCATCCGCCGTGAGCGAGGCGTTGAACAACTCGGCTTGCGTGACCGCGAGCTGTTCCGCGGACAACCTGGCGCCGTCGAATTTTTCCGTGAGCTGGATTAACGCGTCGTCTCCTTTTTGAGCGATGGCGTCCAGAATGTCGCGCGTGCGCTGCTCGATGACGGGATCGAACAGGCTCGACGCGGCCGCAGCGTGGACAATGCGACGGGCGAAATCGGCGTCGGTATGGCGGATGATTTTCATGCGCGGGCGAAGTTAGGAGAACGACCGCCAAAAGTCAAAAGCCGCGCGTCCGGCGGGTTATTTCACAAGCAGACTTCGCATCGTGTCCGCGTAGCGCTGGCCGAAGGTCCGCAGCGACGCCGAATCGAAATGAATGTCGTCCGCCATCGGCGTCAAGCCGGCCGAGTCCACGAGCGCGGAGCGCGAAATGCGCGGCGGGATACTCTGCAACTGCTCGTTGACGGTGGGGACGAATGGGAGTTCCGCTTTCTTTGTCGTGAGCAGGAATTCTCCAAGTTTGCCGGCGACGAATGGAACTTCCCCCGCGCCCAGGTCCGCGCGGAGATCGTGAATCATTTGCGCGAGCCGTCCGGCGTAACTGCGCGCCGTCTTTTCTTCCTTCGCGTCGTCTTCACCTTGATGCCATAAAATTCCTTTGAGCGTTCCATCCTGCATCGCATGACGCGCGCGGGCCAAGGCTTGCGCGTAAAGATCTCCGCCCTTTTCCCAGCGCGACAAAGGCGTGCCGCCGACCGCGCTCGGAATCAAACCGATGGTCACGCCGTTCGTCGCGTCGGCCATCGCGCGGCCAAACGCGGAGCCGAGTCCGACGCCGGCGTTCGATTTGTCCGCGTGCAACGGATCAAGCGCGAGTTGCCAGCGGGTTTGCGCGCTGAACGTCAACACGCGCGGATGCGGAACTTTGTCCTGGTCTTCAACCAGGCCGCGACCGGCCATGTTCGACTGGCCGATCAACAAATAAAGATGGAGCGATTCTTTGGAAGTGTGTTGCAAACGCTGTTCGACGGCGAGCTGGTTCAATGAGTTGAGCGCCGTGTCGATCAAGATTTGCCCGCAACGATCCGCGCCGGCGCCCGCGCCCGTCATTTCGTAGCCGCCTTTTACTTTATCGCCGGACGGGCCGACGTATTGGACGCCGCCGCCGTTCGAGTAACCAAGCACGAGCGTGTGCGCGAACGGCGAACGGCGCTGAATTTCCAGCGCAAGCCCGATGAGCGGTTCCCCCGGCAGCGCGACGAACGCGAGCGAGCCATACGCGATGACTTGAACTTCCGTCCGAATCGTGGCTGTGCCGATCTCCTGTCGCACCTTGTCCGTGAGCGGCAAATTGACCTGAACCAGACTGACTTGAAAGCGTGCCGACGCGAGCGATTGACGATTTGTGATCGCGGCCAACCCGCGTTCGGCAACGAGTTTAGCCATGCTGTCGCGCGCGGCGAGTCCGCGTCGAGCGGGCACAATATCGCCGGCGCAGCCTTGCAGGAACATCGCCTCGCCGCCGAGCGTGTCGTTGAGTTGCTGGCAAACCGGCCCGGACCAGTCGGACGAAATGCGCGTGTCATGGCTGTAAACACTCACCGAATGACACGGCAGGCTGAACATCGTGGCGATGGTTCGGTCGCTTGCATCACGGCTAGTTAGCAGCGCGAGCGTCGGATCGGTCGGCGCGAAGCGATAGCCCTTCGGCAACGCGTACGGATTGGCTGGTTCAAACGTCGTTTCCACCTTGCCATCTTCTCGCAACGGCCGGCGATTGAATACGACTTCTCCCGCCCACGCACGCGCGATGGAAAGCGTCGCTGGCCGGCGCGCGGCATCGGCTCGTCGAACTGCATCGACGGTTTGGGACACAAGCAAATTTGCCCAGTCGCCGTAGTCCGGCCCATGTTCGACTGGCAGCGCGCGCGCCTTTTCGATGTCCATCAACGGATCGCCGAGCGTCGGCACCCACGGCGCGGAGTGCGAATGCGAGGCGTTGATCAAAATGTTCGACGAGGGAATGCCAGTAGTTTTGGAAATTTCACCGCGAACTTTTGCGACGATGGACTCGCGCGTGTCGGTCAAATCCCACACGACGAGCGCCACGCGATTCGAGCCGTCTGACAAAACGGCGGCGCGAACGTAAAGCGGATCGAGCACCGCACCGTACGGTTTGAGTGTCACCCAATTCAGAACATTCGTGGACGGCGTGATACCCGCGTGCGCGGCACCGACGGACAGAGTTTGCGCATGCGAACAAGGCGAAATTGCGGCGATGAAAACCGCGATGACAGCGGCGGCAAGGCTAGGCGTTTTCATTTCGAATTCGGTGCGGCCGTGGCTGCGTTCGCTTTGCCAGCGGTTTCGAAGAACGTCAGCAAATCGAGGATTTGATCCGCTGTCAGCACGCTGAGGAGGCCGCTGGGCATCGGCGAAACAGCTGACGTTTTGCGCTCACGAATGTTCGACTTGAGCAACTCAGTCGTCTGTTCGGAGAGCGGATTTGCGCGGACAAAAATCGCCTGCGCGTCCTCGTGTTCAATTATACCAGTGACTTCCGTGTCGTCCTTCAAAACAAAATTGGTCTGCCGAAATTTCTCGTCGATGATTTTGGACGGATCGAGAATTTGTTCGAGCAAGTCTCGGCGATTGAAGCGGCTCGACACCGCGGTCAAGTCTGGGCCGAGAAGTCCCGCAGGCAACTTGGGATCGTTGACGACGCGATGGCAAAGCACGCATTGCGCGGTGACGAGTGCGGCGCGGCCACTTTCAAGCGAACGTGTGGCGGAAACTTTTTCGAGCAACGGAACGATGTCACTCATCTGCCAGGCTTTGACAAAAGCAGCGGGGGCATTCGTAGTCGCTGGTTTGGCGTTGACCAGTAAAACCGGCGCGAGCGCGGCACGTTCGGTGGGCGTGAGCGCCGTGAGCATTTCGGCGCGGATGTCTTGCAACGCTTTGAAATACTGCCGCGCGCCCTGCATTTTTTCCGCGCGATTCAACGCGTCGAAGCACGTGCGCCGAGCGTCCAGCGTCCAGCCGTCGCGGATGTAGCGCAGGAAAAATGTGTATTGCAGCAAGTCTTCGGACGTGATTGCAGCGGTCAGCAGCGGCAGCGTTTTGGCGATGACGGTTGGCGATTGCAGATAAACCAGCAACTCGCACAATTCGTGATTCAGCCAGCGATTCTTTGCGGAGTAAAGCGGCTCCAGTTGACGAAGGGCTGCAACTTTGAGGGCGGGATCGGGTGATTCGAGCCGGGCGAAGGCGACTTCGTATATGCGCAAGGCGGCGAGTTGTTGCTCCTCAGTCAAAGAAGCAATAGGCAGGCGATTCAGTCGCGCAACAAGTTGAGTTTTCACGGCCGCGTCACCGACACGGGCGAGCGCGAGGCAGGCCGTGAGCGTACGGTCAAGGCGTGATTCGGCGAGCGCCTTTTCCTGCCACGCCACGGCTGGCACGCGCTCCAACGCAACGCGCGCGGCATGGCGAATCCAGCGATCCGCGTGTCCAAGTTGTGGCCAGATTTCGGCGAGAGCGCTCGTGTCTTTGAAGGTCTCAGAACTGCCACGAAGATTTTCGAGCTTTCGGCGGAGCGCGCGCAAATCAGCGGCGCTTTTCTCTTCCGCTAATTTTCGGCGTGATTTCGCCGGCTCGCTCATGGCCGGGCCGTCGTAGTTGACGCGATACAATCCCGACTGCGTCCCGCGACCGCCCGTGATGAACCACATCGCTTTGTCCGGACCGATGCAGACGTCCGTCACGTTGAGGGGCCGACCCGAAATGAAAAGTTCGCTCGTGCCGGTGTAAGTCGCGCCACTCGGTTTCAAATGCACGGCCATGATTCGGCCATAAGCCCAATCGCAGATGAACAGCGCGCGCCGATACTTCGGCGGGAACGCGCTGCCCGTGCCGAAGATAACTGCGGTCGGCGACGCGAGGCCGATGTCCACGACGCTCGGCAACGTGTCCGCGTAATAACTTGGAAAGCGCCCGGTGCCGCGACGAAAACCGAAGTCCGCGCCCGGCACGACGTGCAGCACGCGGTTGGGCATGTACCACGGCGCGCCGACGTCCCATTCCATGTCGGCATCGAAGGTGAACATCTCGCCCTCCTCGTTGAACGCGACGTCGAGCGGATTGCGAAAACCGCCCGCGACGACATCGACGACTCCCGGATGCCGGAAGACGCGCAGGATGTGGCCGGCGGGCGCGCGCACGTCGCCGTCGAACATCGTCGAGTCCCAAGGGCAGGGGATGAGTTGATCCTCGGCGTAGTGTTGCAAAGGCGACGACTCGCGGGCGTTGAGGGGCGCGAGGACGTTGTTCCCGTGGGCGACGTAGATGAAACCGTCGGGACCGAGCTTGAGGTGATTTCGACCGTGGCCAACGCCGCCGCCAGTGCGAAGCAATTCTTCTGTTTGATTAAAAAATCCCCGCCCGCCGATGTCGCGCAGACGGACGAGTGTCTTGCTATTGTTGGCGTCCGCATAAAGTCCGCTGTGCGCATAAAGCAGGCCGCGGCATTCGAGCAGCGTGTCGTTGATGACTTCGACATTCGTCACGGAATTTCCCGGAGACGCGAACGCGAGTCGAATCAAGCCGCGCTTTTCGCGGGCGAGCGTGAGCCGGCCTTGTGGATCAAACGCCATCGAAACCCACGATCCTTCGTCCGGCTGCGCGGAGCGAATGAGTTCGGCTTTGAAGCCGGGCAGCAGCGTGAACGTCGCCGGGTCAGTCGCGGCATTGTTGCCGAGCGCGAGCTTCCAACTGTTGTAGGCGTCGAAGGCTTTCTTCGTGTCGAAGGGATTTGTGTCGGGCGCCGCGTCAACGCGGCCGAGACTGCGGGCGGGAGTCCAAATGCCGCCTTCGTTCGTCGCGGCGAGCCACGTCGTGTCCGAAGCAAACCACTGCTGTCGCGCGAGGTCGCCGTTGACTTCCAGCAAAGCGCTGATGACGGGTGGGCCGTTGGAGTTGAGCGCGCGGAGCGTCAGCACGTTGGTCCCGCGTCGTACGAACTTCGTTACGTCGAGACTCGTGGCGCGTTCGCGTCCGGCGATGTCGTCGAGTTTCTCTCCGTTCAACTCGACGGACATTTTGCCATCACACGCGCCGAGCAGAATCGCTTTCAGCAAGCCGGGCTGGCCTTCAAACGATTTGCGCAAAAACGCCGGCTGGTTTGCCGCAACGCCTGTGGGTTGAATCCATTCGGGTACCGGCGGCGCGTTGACGATTTGTCCGTGCGCCACGGATGCGAGAAGAACCAGAACGGATACAAGTTGAAGGTGCGCGTTCATGCCGGTGATGCACCAAGCAAAACCGGCGGCGCGACGGAGTGCAATGTTTTCTTCGCGACCGATCTTCGCATCCCGACCGAAACAACGCCGACGATCTGCGCCAGGAAGAGCGGGAGTAGTTTGGTATGCCAACTCCGGTTCCGCCAGTTTCCGGCCGGAAATTAACTACCGCCGCTTTGTTGGCGGGCTTGAAGCGCTTTCTTCAGAAAAGCGTCGGCCTTCGCGCTCAACAAACTTGGCGTCGAGCCTTGGGCGGCGGCAACACCTCGCTGAGCGAAAGGCGCGAAAACTTGTTGCTTCGCCGCATCCGGCCAGTTCGGCACATCGCTCCACATCTGTTTCAACCCTAGCGTGATGGCCTGGCTGCCGCAGGTGAAGGCTTCGATCAATTTGGCGTGACGCTCCGCCAATGCTTGAGCCGCCGGACTGGTTGGCACGATGCCCGTGCTGGCGGCGGCTTCGATGTCGCGCAGGAGGACAGTCCATTTCTCCGTGACTTCCTGCTGGAGTTCGGGCGACCACAACTGCTGCCGTTCGGCAACGAGCTTTTGCGCTTCGTCGTTGTAATATTGTTTTGTCCAATCGTTGTTAGTTTGCATTTGAATGACCTCGATGACTTTTGCGAACGCTTCCCAATCCGGCCCGCGACGCGCAGCGAACATGCGCTCGGCTTTGGCGATGGCGGCCACGGCTTGACTAAGCTGGTGTTGTCTTTGTTCCAATGTTTTGCGCTGCAATCGAAGCGCCGTCGCCAAATCGGCGCCAGCCAGCAGCTTTTTGATTTCGCGAAGGGAGAAGCCGATGAATTTGAGCGTCACGATTTGCTGCAGACGCGCGAAATCCCGCCGGCTGTAGAGCCGGTAGCCGGTGGCGGTGCGATCACTGGGCTTCAGAAGCCCTAGCTGATCGTAATGATGCAACGTCCGCACGCTCACGCCGGCTTGGCGGGCGAATTCACGCGCTTGAAACGGAGCCTGACTTGCCTTTTTCATTCGACTACTCGCTGCGAGCTTACGGTGAAGTCTGACGCAACGTGATGGTCAAGCGGAATTACGCTGCGTGTTCGCACTGTTCCGAAACCAAACTCCCGCGACGAGCAATGCGCCCAACAGCAGGTATTCGAGGTGACTGATCTTGAAGGGCAGATGGCGGTCACCCCACGCAGTCGCACTGCGCAGCCCTTCCTCCATCACGGCGATGATCAACACTCCGAAAAAAGTTCCACCGATGGAGGCGCGGCCGCCTTGCACACTCGTGCCACCGAGCACCACCGCCACGATCACGTGCAACTCCAAGCCGGTGAGCGAACTGGCGCTGACGGAACTGTTACGCGCAGTGAAACACAGCGAAGACACGAAGGCGAGGAAGCCCATGACGAAATAGACTTCGCAAAGTCGCCGCGTCACTGGAATCGCGGCATAACGCGCGGCGACACGATTGCCGCCGAGCATCAAAATCTCCCGCCACCAGCGCGAGTGACTCACGTAGAGTCCTCCAAAAATGTAAATCCCCGCCACCAGGATGAACGCACCGGTGAACTGCCCAAACCACTCGTAGCCCGGCACATCGAGGAACGGCGATTTCTCCAGATCGCCCATGAGCGCAAAGCAAAGTCCGCGAAAAAGAATCATCGTCCCCAGCGTCGCGATGATCGGCGGCACGTCGAGCCGCGCGATCAAAAGGCCGTTGCAAAGTCCGAGCAATGCCGCCACGCCGAGTCCGGCGGGCACCGCCGTCCACCAAAAACCCGACCCTGATGCGAACGATGCCATCGAGCACGCCGTGACCGCCACCAGCGAACCGACCGAAAGATCAATTCCGGCGGTGGCGATCACCAGCGTCATGCCGAACGCGAGCACGAGCACGGGAGCGGATTGCGCGATTAAATCGCGGAAGTAGTTTTGAAAGTACGCGATGAAAGTTCCTAGTGAATCGAAGCGTGGCCCGCTGATCGCCGTGAACGCGATCACTTCGAGCAGCAACAAGGACGGGAGCAGCCAGCGCTTCATGCCAGTTCAGCGAGCAACTTCGCCGGCCGATGGCTCGCGCAGTCGAGGCCAATCACCACCACCAGAATGAACCCCACGATCACTTCTTGAAAATACGGACTCACGCCCGCGTAAATCAGAAGTTCGGCCACGAAGTACAGAAAAAACGCGCCGAGCACCGTGCCGACGAAACAACCTTCACCGCCGAAGATGTTCGTGCCGCCCAGCACGACCGCGCCGATGACTTGCAGTTCAAACCCGAGCGCCATCCGCGCCGGTTCGATGGCTTGCACGCGTGTGACGTAAATCAACGCAGACACGCCGAGAAAAATTCCGCCGACGAGAAACGCGCTTTGGAGAATTCGCTCTGGACGAAGCCCAAGGAGATGGCAGGCCTCCGCTGAATTGCCCAGCGCCAGCCAGCAGCGCGGTGTTTTGGCAAACCGCTCCCAGAGCAACGCGGTGGCCAGCACGATGAGCAAAATCCAGGCGGCATACATTTTTCCCGGCGCGTGGAACTGTTCATCCTGCACGGCGAGGTAGCCCGCGAAATTCGGGATGGCCACGTCCGCAAGGATGAGCGCCAGCCCGCGATAGAACGCCAGCCCCGCGAGCGTGATGATGATCGCCGGCAAGCGGAGCCGTCGCACCAGCCAGCCATTGAGCGACACAAATGCCCACGCGGTTGCGACACACGCGAGATCGCACACGAGCGGCGGGCAGCCGCGCTGCACGAGAATTCCAAAGACCGTGCCGGCGAGGACCACGATTGACGCGATGGACAAATCAATCGCCCCCGTGAAGATGATGCCGGTCATGCCCAACCCGGCGAGGATGACGGGCGCGACATCCGGGCCGGAACGCGCGAGGACGTCGCGGAACGAACCGCCTTCCTTAATCCAGCAGCGGATGAGCAGAAGTAAAATGAGATTTCCCACGAACAGGAGCAGCAGCCGACGAAGTAGAAAACGCGAGAGGCGGCTTTTCACGAGCGCGGCAAAGCACGTTTGTAGATTTCCAGATCCACGATCTCCATCCAGCCCCCGCATTCATCACGGCGGAAGCCGAATTGTTCGTAGAGGCCATGCGCGTCGCGCGTGACCAAACACCAGCGCTTCAAGTCCTGGAGGCGCGGGTGTTTTTGAATCGCACCAACGAGCAGTTTCGACAAACCGTAATTCCGGTGGGCCGGCTCGATGTAAACGTCACAAAGGTACGCGAACGTCGCATAGTCCGTGATAATGCGCGCGAACCCGACTTGCTCACGTTCCCGATAAACCCCAAAACAGAGCGAACCGTCGATCGCAGCGCGCACGGTGGCTTGAGGAATTTGCTCCGCCCAATAACTGCGCGAGAGAAAGGCGTGAATAGAATCCACGTCGAGCCGTGCGGGGTCGGTGCTGATTTGGTAATCGCCGTGGATTTGCTCGAAGTGCATCGCGGGCAGTTCGCGAGGTGTGGCGGCAGGATCAACTCAACGCGGCGAGCTGCCGGTGGCTTTCCATCAGAAATTCGATGTAGTAGGCGAGGCGGTCTTTCAACTCCTTGCGTGGCACAATGGCATCGATCAATCCGTGCTCGAGCAGAAATTCAGACGTTTGAAAACCCGGCGGGAGTTCGGATTGCGTGGTGTCCTTGACCACGCGCGGTCCGGCGAAACCGATCATCGCGCCCGGTTCGGCGATGATCAGATCGCCCAGCGTCGCGAAGCTCGCCATCACGCCGGCGGTGGTCGGATGCGTCAGCACACTGATATATGGAAGTTTGGCTTTCGCGTGATAGGCCAGCGCGGCGCTGGTCTTGGCCATTTGCATCAGACTGAACATGCCTTCGTACATGCGCGCGCCGCCGCTGGTGGAGATGATGACCACGGGCAGCCCCTTGTCGGTCGCCGCTTCGATCAGGCGCGTCAATTTTTCTCCCACGACCGAACCCATCGAGCCGCCGAGGAAACTGAAGTCCATCACGCCGAGCGCCGCGCGCTGGCCGCCGATTTTTCCAATGCCGGTGACCACCGCGTCTTTCAAGCCGGCGGCATTCGCCTTGCCTTCGAGCTTCGCCGCGTAGCCGGTAAACTGGATGACATCGACGCTCGTCATGTTCGCGTCCATCTCTTCGAAGGAACAGGTTTCCACGAGCGCGTGAATGCGTTCGCGCGCGCCAATCGGAAAATGAAAAGGGCAGCGCAAACAAACCTTGAGATTGTCGTCGAGTTCCTTGTCGGTGACGAGCGCCTCGCATCTCGGGCATTTCGTCCAGACACCTTCGGGGATTTCCTTCTTCTTCGTTTTCGCGCCGCCGAGTTTGGGCTTGCGCAGGAACGACGTGTCCACGTTCGATGGCGGTGGCGTGACGGCTGGCTCCGAAGTCTCAGTGCCCGGCGTTTTTTTAAAGAAAGTGGTGGTAGCCATAGTGGTCAAGGGACTGTTCACTGATTTGGATCGGGAGAGTTCGCGGGATTTCATTTCGAGAAACATTCAACCGAACTGGGTTCAAATCGCTTCATGAAAAATGGGAAAACGCGCGTGCCAATGTCCAGACACAAACTTCACTGGCACCGGCGGCTTTCAATTCTTTGGCGCAGGCGCTGGTCGTCGCGCCGGTCGTCAAAACATCATCCACCAACACGACGCGGCGGCCATCGAGTTTCGCGCCGGGCGAAACGCGAAACGCGCGGCGGACATTTTCCGCGCGCTCGGATCGCGTGAGGAGCGTCTGCGTGCGCGTGTGCTCCACGCGGTGCAGCAGAGTCGCGTCCACTGCGATGCCGGTGTCGCGGCTCAGACAACGCGCGAGCCGTTCGGCTTGATTGAACTCGCGCTCGCGTCGCTTCAGCGGAAAAAGCGGCACCGGCACAAGCAAATCCCATGCTTCTTCCTTGAGCGGACGGGCGGCTTTACGCCGGAGTAAATCCGCCAGAAACGGCTCTAACCAGAGCGCTCGTTGATATTTATAGCGATGAATCACTTCGAGCGCGACGCCGTGGGCGGCGACCGCCGCGCGCGCTTTTTGGAAATGGAGTTCCATTTCCCGGCAATTGCTGCATTCAAATGTCATCGTAATTTCACCTGCGAAAGGCAAACCACAGCGCTCGCAGAAAGGCGGCTCGACAAAACGCACGGCCTGCCAGCATCCCGCGCACACGTAACCTTCCGCTCGCGCCGCACGGGCGTTCCCGCAAATCTGGCAGACTTCAGGATAGAAAAACGTGAGCGCCGCATCAAGCGACACTTTCAACGGCGGCCAGAAAGCGGCGACCATGTCAGCGCTCCTCCTTTCCGGGGTTCCAGCCAGCGAATGGTCCACAGGCTGCCTAGCAGAACGACCGACGCCAGCCAGCCGTCCATCATTGCGCCGGTTCCCCAGAACCAGCGCCCGTCCGTATTCGCTTCCAGCGTTACGTAACCGTACAGCTTCAGCCAAAAAATCCAGCCGCCGTGCAGGCCAATTGAGGCGTACAGCGCTCGCGTTCGCTGAAACGCCCATCCGAGGAGCAGTCCAGCCAGCGTCAGGTTCAACAACTCGGGCACGAGCATCTCAATGTGCGCAAAGCCGCGCGCCATGTCCAGCAACACCACTAACCCGGAATCCCAGCGAACTTGCTCCACACTGCCTGCCCGCTTTAAAAAATGCGCCGCCGCGTAAATCAAACTGCTGGCGATCAGGCTCGTGTTTTTTCCAAGCGACTTCTGCAACGCACCCAGCAGCGCGCCACGAAAAATAATTTCCTCCACCACGCCGACGAATACCGCGGTGGCCGCCGCTCCACTGACATGATGCAGCCATGCGCCGACGCCAGGCGCGAGGTTCAAACTACGCCCCCCGGCCAGCACAGCCCACGCAGTCGCGAGCACGAGTGAGCCAAAGCCGACGAGCAGCCCCCATCGCACCTGACGCCAACGCCCCGCGCCGGCACCGAATCCAAGTTCGCACCACGAACCCACGCCGCTGCGCCGCAGAAACGGCCACAAGCCGGCGAGTGCCAGCAAAAGCAGCGAGCGATTCACGTAGCGGGGAAACGGCTGGCGGGCGGCCGCGGCCAGCCAAGGAGATTGTTCTGCGGTCGCTTGCGCGAGGCTGTAAATCCACGGCGACAAAAGCGCGCCGCCGAGAAATATGGATCCGAGGAAAATTAGCGTGACTCGCATCGGCTGCACACCGCGAATCCTAAGTGCCATTCTCGATCAAGCCAAGCGCATTAAGCGTTTCGGCCTGCAGCCACTGCCAGTGATTGACGTGTTCCGCTAGTGCAAGATGGAATCGCAAGCGAACCAAATCGGACTCACGAATTCACTGTGGTCGCCACAAAATTGCTTGCCGCTCACTTTGGCGCGCATACTATCTGCGCACGGTTTGTCCGATGGTGTAATGGTAGCACAAGGCCCTTTGGAGGCCTT
>JACPZS010000214.1 GCA_016195385.1 Verrucomicrobiota bacterium | reverse complement strand
TTAAACCCCAGCGTGGACATGTAAATCGTATCGGGCAGCGCTCCCACCGCAAGTGCGTGCGCCAGCACTGGATCACCCGCATCGCCTTCGGAACTCGCCGGCAGCGTGCCTTTGTCTGTCCAAGTCACGCCACCGTCCGTGGAAATCGCATAGCCAGTGAAATGCGCCGCGCCACCTACAAAAGAACCCGAGTCGTTGAAAGCGGAAACTACCGTCGCGCCGGTTCCCAGCGCCAGCGTCGTTTCACTCTGCGTGTCCTGCGCGGATGTGTCGGTGCCAGTGATGAGGTTGTTGTTGATGGGAGAATCCGAATTCCCCGGCGGTTCGGGATGCGGCTCGGTCTTCGTGGGAAGAATCCGCTCGCCAAAGCGGGCTTCCAGGGAATTGCGCGTGGCACCCGACAACTTCTCCAGCTTCGCCTTGTCCTCGTAAAGCCGCTGCAAATTATCCGTGGCCACCGACTGTGCCGCGACTGACGCCGCGACTAATAACGGCAAACTGCTGGCGAAGGCATCCCGCCACTTGGTCCAACTGGTGATCCTGCTCCCACCCGGCACGCGCTTGTTAGTTTTCATACGACTAGATCCTCCACGTTCCATTTGCCAACTACCGGGTGCCCGCACACAAGCACGGACAACAATCCCGAAACAGCAATAGAACATTCATACGGGGTTAACGTGTAGCGGGCGAAGAATTCCTTGGCCGGAACGAAAAGTCAATTCGGTTCGCGCGGGAATTCTGCTCGCTGTAAACTCCGTCACTTCGACTGAATTGTGGCTCTAGCCAGTTAACCGAAGGAAACTACGGCTCAAGCGACCACCTGAGGCGGGCAAAAAATCCTTTGCGGCATCGCTTCATCGTGGAGGTCCGGCCGTGGTTCGTCTTCGGCACAAAAAGTAAATCGGCGTGCCGATAAAAACGAGGAACAGGCCGAACGCGCAGTTGATGATGGCTGGCTTGCCGGCGGCGGCGGCGATTTGATACGCGCGAACATCGTGAATGATTTCAAACACGAGAAACGCCGTCGCGAAAATCACGAAGACCGCCGGCAACACCGGATAACCGGGCACTTTGTAGGGCCGCGGCGTGTTTGGTTCCTTGTGTCGGAGGACGAAAACTCCCGCCGTTGCCGCGCCGTAAAAAATCCAGGCAACGAAGATGAGCGTGTTTGTGATCGTGTCGAAGGTGCCGCTGAACAGCAGCAGCAGGCTCCACGCGCCTTGCACGATGAGCGCGGTCGTCGGCGCGTGAAATCGGGGATGCACCCGGCCAAGAAATTGTGGGAAGGCATTTCGCCGCGCCATCGAGAACACGACGCGCGCGGGCGCGAGCACGTTCGAGTTTGCCGCGCCAAAGGTCGAGATCATGATGCCCACGGCGATCCATTTGCCGCCACCGCGAAAACAGCGTTCCGCCAGATCCGCCGCCGCGAGTTTCGATTTCGCGAGTTCGTCGATGGGCAGCACATAGACGTACGCCAGACTCGCCAGGAGATAAATTGCGATGACGATGATCATGCCGGTGATCAGTCCGCGCGGCAAAACCGACTGCGGATTCTTTACCTCGCCGGCAATGAACGTCACATCGTTCCATCCGTCGTAAGCCCAGAACGCGCCTTGCAACGCCGCCGCAAACGCCGCCCACATCAGCCAGCCGTGCGGATCGATGGTGGCGCTCGCGGTCGTGAGATTCGCTGCGTGGCCAGCGCCGGGCGTGAAAAACGCCAGCGCGATGATGCCGAACAGCGCCGTCATCTTCGCGACGGCAAAAATGTTTTGCACCAGGCTGCCGGGTTTAATTCCAAAACAATTGATCGCCGTCAGAGTGACGATGAGCGCGGCGGCAACCGATTTCACGCCGAAGTTCGCCAGCGGCGTCACGTCGCCCATGAAGGGAAGATGAATGGCAAACGACGCCACGGAATTCGGCAATTGCGGCAGGTTCACCAACTGGCCGAACGCTTCGGCGAAGATGAAAGCGAGGCTGGCGAGCGAGCCGGTTTTTAGAATCGCAAAGAGCGACCAGCCGAAAAGAAACGCCGGAAACGGCCCGTACATCCGGTGGAAGAAAATGTATTGGCCGCCCGCCTCGGGAATCATCGCCGCGACCTCGGCGTTGGCCAGCGCGCCTATCAAGCTGACCGTGCCGGCCACCACCCACACCGCGAGCAGCCAGCCCGGCGAGCCGACTTGCGACGCCATGATGCCCGGTTTGGCGAACACGCCGGAGCCGATGACGTTGCCGACAACGAACATGGTCGTCGCGAAAACGCCGAGCGAGCGCACCAGCTCGACGGAGGCACGCGAAGTTTCTTGCGGCGGGTGCGAGTCGTTCATGGTAATTGAGTGCGCAGGGATTAAACGAAAAGTCGCGCCGGGGCAATCCTTCAATTAACGTTGCGCCGAAGACAGTCAGCGAACCGGAGTTAGCGCGACTTACGCGGTCACTTCCCGTAATTTTTTCCAGACGGGCGAAGGCGAGTTCAAAGGCGTCGAGTTCTTCCTGTTCGAGACATCGAGAGGTGATATTTGCTGACTTCTTCCGCCAAATCTTCGCCACTTGACATGCAACCAAATGGTTGCATAATTTTCCGCGAGATGGATGCAGTGTTCAAGGCCTTGGCGGACGAAAGCCGGCGAAAGTTGCTCGACCAGTTGCACAAGAACAACGGGCAGACGCTCGGTGAATTGTGCGCGCACCTCGACATGACGCGGCAGGCGGTCACCAAGCATCTCCTGTTGCTGGAGGCGGCGAACCTGGTCGCCGTCGTCTGGCGCGGGCGCGAGAAGCTGCATTACCTCAATCCAGTGCCGATTCACGAGATCTTCGAGCGCTGGATTGGCAAATACGAACGCCATCGCCTTCAGGCGCTGGGCGATTTGAAAAAGGGTCTCGAACAAAACAAAAACAAGAAAAGATGACATCATGCAAAAACCAAAGTTAGTTTACACGACCTATATCCGCTCGACGCCGAAAGACGTGTGGGCGGCCATCACCAAACCCGAATTCACC
>JACPZS010000213.1 GCA_016195385.1 Verrucomicrobiota bacterium | reverse complement strand
AGTCCCCAGGATCCGCGTACCAGGCTGCTTCCGGCCTCGCTCTCCAATTGTCCGATGTAGGCACGCAAGAAAGCCTCGGGGCCGTGTGCGCTCAACGTTGTTTCGAGCAGAGCGGTGTTCGTGTCGGGATAGCCGTTTATCCGCAAGTATCGCAGGAGACTGCGCGCGGCCTCTTCGTGTCGGCCCAATGCCCAGAGTACATCGAAAAGGGCGTCGTGCGCGGTGGGCCGATTAGGTGCCAGCCGGATTGCCTCATCCAGTTCAGCCAGAGCTTCTGAATAACGCCGGGCGTAACCATACACGAGGCCGAGATTCAAGTGCGCGTGCGAATTCGACGGGACATCGTGGATGACATCCTTCAGCAACTTCTCCGCCTCGGCAAAACGGCCATACGACGCGAGCGCGTTGGCGTAGTTTAACCGGGTGGTATCTTCTTTGGGATCGAGGTTGACTGCCTGCCGGAACAACGGCTCGGCAGCGGTGAAGTCGTAGTCCATTGCCAGTTTGCTTGCACCAAGGATCATATACGCGTACTTAAGCGTGGGCTTGAGCTGCCGGGCCTTCTCGCCCGCCTCGTACGCGCGCACATTCGCTTCCTTCGCGGGGGCAAAGCCATATTCACCCAGCAGGTAAAACGTGTTTCCGACTCCCGCCCAGCCGTAAGCATAATTGGGATCAAGCGTCACGGCGCGCTGATATTCAGCGAGCGAGTTCGAGAGTCCCTGGGCCGTGAAAGAGTGGCTCATTTGCTCGGCGCGTTCAGACGCGTCCCACGCGACGCGATTCGTCGTGCCGGATTTTTCGAAGGAGTCGGCAGGGGGTTGGTTGACCGTGTTGCGCCAAGTAAGTTGGTTCCTGGCGAAAAAGAATCCTGCGATGGCAGCGCCGGCGAGCGCGGTGGTGAGCACAAATTTCTTGCCGAGTTGAACGCGCTGTTGCCAAAGACGCTGGCGCTTCACTGATTTGCCTTTGACGAGTCGCGCAAGATCGGCGTGCATTTCTTCGGCCGATTGATAGCGCTCGCGAACGTTGCCGGCGCAGGCTTTGAGGATGATGGCGTTGAGTTCGCTGACTCGGTCGGCATCCGGCCAGTTTCGCAAATCTTCCGGTAGCGCGGGATAATCACGGCGGTCCCGGCCGGTGGCGGCTTCGTAAAGAACTTTGCCGAGGCTGTAGAGGTCGGCTTGTGGTTGGCCGGGGCCTTCAGGTGCAATGTAACCCTCGGTACCAACCATCGAGCAATTGTCGCTTGCGTCGGTGACGAGGCCGATGTCCGCCAGCTTGGGCACGCCACCCACATAAACGATGTTCGCCGGCTTGATGTCGCGATGCACCAAACCTTGGGCGTGCAAGTGCGAGAGCGCTTCGGTCAGCGCGCGACCAAGTTCGATGACTTCGGCGGCAGGCAGGCGACCGCGAGTTTTGATTTCGGAGCGGAGGGTGCGGGGAGCGTAGCTGAGAGGTTCTTGGGTTGAGCGTTGAGAGACGCTACCCTCACCCCGGCCCTCTCCCATCGGATGGGAGAGGGTGTCCGCAGGCCGGGTGAGGGAGAGTTCCGCATTCGCACTGTCCGCCAGTTCCATCACGTAGTAAAAGCAGCCCGCCTCGTCATTCCGTCCGACGTGCAGGATGGCGAGCTGGCTGGGGTGCGAGCGCGAAATCGGCTCGAACTTGAGCAAGCCATCGAACTCGCGCTGATAGGGCCGCTCGTCCTCGAACTCGTGGCGGAAGACAATTTTCACGGCGCGCAACGTGTCGGTCGTGCGATTGCGCGCGAGCCAGACTTCGCCGTAACCGCCGCGTCCGATGCGTTCAATGAGATCGTGATCCGGGATGAGCGAAGTTATGCTGTTATTGACCACAGACATGGTGGGAGCATAAATGCTTCTCGAAGGATAATGCAACGTAACGATGGTTCGCCGGCGGCGGCGTGAAGCCTCGCATCGTGCTTGGCGAAGTGGATCAACTTGGTTTCGGGTCCGCGCAGGATCGCGCGCATCTCCATGATTTTCATGCCACGATGGTGCATCTGCTCGGCCTCGATCACGAGAAGCTCACGTTCCGTTTTCAGGGCCGGAATTTCCGGCTCACCGATGTGGCCGGCGAAATCATTCACAAATTGATTGTCTGAAGTTGAAGGCGGCGCTCCGGGCACCCGATTTTCCAGGCGGGAGAAAATCGTTCCGCCCGGCTTTCGTCTCATCCGTGATGATCCGTTTCCATCCGTGGTTGTCCAATCCCTGCTTCGCTGCATTGAAGAAATCTTTTCCCGGCGCGTGGAAATCCTGATTCAATCTCGCCGCCATGAAACTTTTGGTTATCGGTTCCGGTGGGCGCGAGCACGCGCTCGTGTGGAAACTGGCGCAGTCGCCACACGTCTCGCGCCTGTGGTGCGCGCCGGGCAATGCCGGCATCGCCGGGGAGCGACTCGCGAAAAATCGCGAGCGCGTCGAGTGCGTCAACATCGGCGCGGAAGATTTGCCGCGACTACTCGCGTTTGCGCGGGAACAGAAGATCGATCTCACGGTCGTCGGGCCGGACAATCCGCTCGCGCTCGGCATCGTCGATCTTTTCCAAAAGAACTCGCTGCGAATTTGGGGGGCCGAACCAGCGCGCCGCGCAGTTCGAATCATCGAAAGTTTTCTCGCAGGATTTCATGGCACGGCACGGCGTCCCGACCGCGCAGTCGGCCACGTTTGCCGACGCGACCGCCGCCAAAAATTTCGCCGCTTCGCTCGGCGGGCGCTGTGCCGTGAAGGCCGATGGACTCGCGCTCGGCAAAGGGGTGCTGCTCTGCGCCAGCGTCGCGGAAGCGAATCGCGCCATCGACGAAATTCTCGTCGCCAAAAGTTTCGGCATGGCCGGGGCGAAGATCGTCATTCAGGAATTGCTCGACGGGATGGAGATTTCGTTGCACGCGCTGTGCGACGGCAAAACGGCGAAGCTGTTTCCCACCGCCCAGGATCACAAGCAAGCGCTTGACGGTGATCACGGCCTGAACACGGGCGGGATGGGTGCATATTCGCCCGCGCCATTTTTGAGCGAAGCCGAGTTGAAGCGCGTTGGCGAAGAAATTTTGACGCCGTGGCTCCGCGGATGCGCGTCCGAGAGCATCGACTTTCGCGGAATTCTTTATCCGGGTGTGATGTTGACGAAGGCCGGCCCGAAAGTCCTCGAGTTCAACGCACGGTTCGGCGATCCGGAGACTCAGGTTTTTTTGACACGGCTCGAAAATGATTTGGTCGAGTTGCTCGTGGCCAGCGTGGACGGCACCCTCGATCAAATCGAACTCAAGTGGAGTCCGCTCGTGTCCGTCTGCGTCGTGCTGGCGTCGGGCGGCTATCCGGGTAATTACGCGAAGGGCAAACCGATTTCCGGCCTGGAGGCTGCGGCGGAATTGCCGAACACGAAGGTGTTTCATGCCGGCACGACGCGCGCCGACGAAGCGGTCGTCACGAATGGCGGGCGGGTGCTCGGCGTGACGGCGTGGGCGGCGGATTTGCGCGCGGCACGAGCGCTGGCGTACGCCGCCGTGGAGAAAATTCAATTCGACGGGGCACACTTTCGTCGTGATATTGGCGCGAAGGCGCTGTGAAGCACGCCCCATTTTTATGATAACTGAACTGCGACGATTTTTTTTACTGACTGCGGGTGGCGCGTTGCTGCTGACCGCTCCTGCACTCCGCGCAGAGGGGCTGAAATTCGAGGACGTGTTCAATGCCGTGCGCACGAACCTGGTGGGCGTCACGGAGAAAGAATTGAACGAAACCGCGATTGAAGCGTTTCTGACGCAGCTTCAGCCGCGGGTCTTGCTCGTTACGAATGACCTGCTGACTGACGCCGCTGTGAAAGGACCGTTCTTGAGCAAGAGTACGGTCTATGACGCCAGCATCGCGTATTTGCGGGTCGGACGAGTGGCCGAAGGACTCGCGGCGGAAATCTCCCAGGCGTACGCGGGTCTCCAGGCGACGAACAAACTCAAAGGGCTGGTTCTCGATTTGCGTTTTGCGAGTGGAACCGATTATGCCGCGACCGGAGCGGCGGCGGATCTGTTTCTGAGCAAGGAGAAACTGCTGCTGGACTGGGGCGCGGCCAGCGCGCGTTCAACGGCGAAGTCCAGCGCCCTGACGCTCCCGCTCGCCGTGCTGACGAATGGCAAGACGGCCGGCGCGGCCGAAGCACTCGCCGCCGTGCTGCGTCAGAATGAAATCGGGCTGGCGATTGGCGGCAAGACGGCCGGCCAGGCCGAAGTTTTCAAAGAACTCAAACTGGACAACGGCCTGCGGCTGATGATCGCCATCGCGCTGGTGAAATTGAGTGACGGCCAGCCACTGGCCAAAACCGGACTCGCGCCGGACATTGCTGTGAACGTCAATTTCGAGGAGGAGGCGACTTACTGGAACGATCCTTTCGTGGCGGCATCAAAACGCGCCTCGGCCAGTCAAACATCGCCTATGTCAAGCAGCCAACCTACGCGCCGTCGTGTGAACGAAGCTGATTTGGTGCGCATGCAGAAGGACGGCGCCGAGCCTGATTCGGAAACCACCACTGCACCGCGCAAATCCAGCGAGCCGGCCAAACCGATTGTGCGCGATCCCGTGCTGGCGCGCGCGCTGGATTTGCTCAAGGGTCTCGCCGTTGTGCAGCGAAGCAGCCCGGCGGCAAGATGACTTTCGCGAAGCGGCACGGCACGGGCGCATCTCAGTTTTTTGCAGCTGCGTCACCGATTCCCATGTCGCGTGGTAGGAAAGTGAGATGCGCCGATGGCGCCGGGCTTCACATCAACCTGCTTGCCTCGCGTCGCGGAGTTCCGTAGCCTGCGCCGCATTCATGGCAAACCTGAGTGTCCCATCGCAATCCGGTGCCGCGCTCGCGCCGGTGAAATCTTTTCAAGTTGATGCGCTGCCGGTGCGCGTTTATGCCAGTCGCGCCGATCTGGCGCGTGATGCCGCGCGCGAAGTTCACGAATTTTTGCGCGCGCGCATCGCCGACCAAGGACAGGCCCGCGTCATCCTCGCCACCGGCAATTCGCAGATGCAGTTCCTCGAAAACCTCATCGCCCTCGGCGGCATCGACTGGTCGCGCGTCACGCTGTTCCACATGGATGAATACCTCGGCCTCGCCGCCGACCACTCGGCGAGCTTCCGCCGCTACATGCGCGAGCGCGTCGAGTCGCGAGTGAAGCCAAAAGTTTTCCATTACCTCGAAGGCGACGCCGCGCAGCCGATCGACGAATGTGACCGCTACACGCTGCTGCTGCGCGAAGCGCCCATCGATTTGTGCTGCCTCGGCGTCGGCGAAAACGGCCATCTCGCGTTCAACGATCCGCCTGTGGCGGACCTCGCGGATCCGCGCTTCGTGAAAATTGTGCAACTCGATCTCGCCTGCCGCCAGCAACAAGTCGGCGAAGGACATTTCCCCAACATCCCCGCCGTGCCGCAATACGCGCTCACGCTGACCATTCCGGCATTGTGCGCGGCGAAGCAGATGATCTGCATCGCACCAGAGAAACGAAAAGCCAACGCCGTGAAAGCGGCGCTCCAGGGGCCGATCAGCAACGCCTGCCCCGCGTCTGTCTTGCGCCGACAACCGCACGCAACGTTGTTGCTCGATGTGGATTCGGCGAGCCTGCTTTAGCGCACAGTTAGGTGTCTCTGCACCATGCAACCGGATACCACAGAGATGACTCCTGTGGACTCGATCACAGACAAGGAGTTGCGCGCACTTGCGGACGAGGCGCATTCATTCCTCACAGCGTTTCGCTGGTGTCGCTCGGTTCGCGAGAGCTTCCTGGCTTTTGGTGTGGCTGGCGTTATCGGAGTTTTTCTATTCCGTATCGAGCCTGCAACTGCGGGCGTTGACGATACCTTGTGGGTGGTGGTCGGTGACGTGCCCCCCCGCTTACCTGGTGTGTGATGACGCTCCTGACTGGCGAGGTGCGTTTAGCGGTTACATTCGCCAGATGCGGCGTTGGGTGGAGGCAGTTCGATCCGGCGCGAGTTTTGATGACATCATTCCTGTAAGCGCAGAGCCGACTCGTGAGCACGCGGACATGCTTGCTTCACGGCTGGACTTTATCCAGAAGCACATGATTGAAGATTCTTGTGAAGACGACCGAGACACCTAACCAACGCGCGTCAAGGCACCCTTCGTGGTCACGATTGGTTGTCAGCCGGGTCAAAAGGATTATCCACCCATTCGGCCAGCGAATTTCGCGGCTCTCGAATTCGAACCGGACGCCGTCGCGTCGCTGCCATTTGGCGGATTGCTCCGGACGCTCGGCACTCGACTTTTGGTGACGTGCCCGCATCCTTGCGGCATGAAAATTCACTTCCTCGGCGCAACGCGGACGACGACGGGTTCGATGTATCTGCTCGAAGTGAACGGACAAAAGTTGCTGCTCGAATGCGGCTTATTTCAAGGCCGGCGCGAAGAATCGATCCAACGCAATTGTTGCTTTTCCTTCGATCCACGCGCGATTGACGCGGTGGTGCTCAGTCACGCGCATATTGATCACTGTGGTAATCTGCCGAACCTTTGCAAGCAGGGTTTCAGCGGGAGCATTTATTGCACGTTTGCCACGCGCGATCTCGCCGCGATCATGCTCGAGGACTCCGCCGAGATTCAACGCGCCGACGCCGAGTTCGTCTCGAAAAAGCGCGCCAGGCACAACCTTCCGCCCGTCGAACCGCTTTACACCGCGCGCGACGCCGAACTGGCCGTGCGCCAGTTTATTTGCCTGAATTACGATCGGCCGATTCGCGTGGCCAACGGCGTCACCGTCACGTTTCGGGACGCCGGCCACATTCTCGGTTCGGCGCAGGTGGTGCTGGATGTTGAGGGAGGTGGACGAAAATTTCGCCACCTGTTTTCGGGCGATGTGGGCCGCGGGCACGACGACGTTTTGCGCGATCCGCAGCCGGTCGAGAACGTGGACTTCCTCCAAATCGAAAGCACTTACGGCGGCCGGCTCCACGCGGAGCGTCCCGTCGCGAAGGAAGAAGTCGGCCGGCTGGTGCGCGAGACGCTCGCGAAAAACGGCAAAGTGATCATCCCGGCGTTTTCGGTGGGGCGCACGCAACAGATCGTTTACACGCTGCATCAACTTGCGATGGCAGGGCAGTTGCCGCCGGTGCCGATCTTCGTCGATAGCCCGCTCAGCGTGAACGCGACGGAAGTTTACCGGCTGCATCCCGAATGTTTCAACGAGTCTATCTACAAATTTCTGCACGAGAAGGCCAACCCGTTTGGCATGGCGAACCTGACCTACATCCGCGAGCTGGCGCATTCGATGAAGCTCAACGACCTGAAGGAGTCGGCGATTATCATCAGTGCTTCGGGCATGTGCGAAGCCGGGCGCATCCGCCATCATTTGAAGAATCACATCGGCAACCCGGACAATCTCGTGCTCTTCATCGGTTATTGCGCGGAACATACGCTCGGCGCGCAAATCCTGGCGGGGCGAAACCCCGTCAACATTTTCGGCGAGCCGCAGGCAGTGAAAGCGAAGATCGCTTCGGTCGATGCGTTCTCGGCCCACGCGGACAAGCGCGAACTGACGCAGTACGTCGAACAACTCACCGGTGACATCAAAAAGATTTTTGTCATCCACGGCGAGGAAGCGCAATCGCTGGCCTTTGCCCAGACATTGAAAACATTGAAACCCCGCGCGGAGGTCATCGTGCCGCAATATCGCGACGCGCATTCAGTGTAAGCGGGCAAGTTGGCTCTGGTATCAAGCCCGGCGACCTGGCTGCTGAATGCGTGTGAGCAAAATCATTTCTTCCGAGCCGCCTCCGTGCGTCCGCCATCCCGTGGAAGTTTTTGAAATTCAAAGCGCAGAGGTTCGCGCGCTTCGGCATCCAGTTGCGCCAGATAGTAACCCCCGTCGTGCAAAAGTTCGCAGCCGGCGAGCGAAGGGCAAAGTCGCGGCTTGAAAGGCCGCCAGTGCCGCGCCTGGTGGAGGGCCGTTGTCAGCCGGCGAATCGTATGTCCGAGCCAGCGAACCGGTGGCAGGCCCGCGAGCAGCCGGCTTTGCCAAAAGACGAGCGGCGTGTGCAGATGACCGATGATGGTCTGTTCGATTTGCGTGAATCGCTCGCGCACGGCGGCTTCGCGACCGAGGAACGGCAGCGCCGTGGGATCGTGACAGAAAAGCAAGACTCGTTGATCGGGGTGAAGCGCAGCGAAAGCACGGGTGATGACCGCCACATGCTCCGCGCGCAGTTTTTCCCATTCGGCAAATTCGCGCGGCAACGTGTCGTGCTGGTAAACCGGCAGCGCCAGCAAGGATGACGTGACGCCCATCAAGACGTAGCGCCCGAGTTCCATTTGCCAGAACGGCTCCATGTTCAAATCGGTTTGCGCGCGTTCCCAACTCGCCAGACGCATCCCGCCGCATTGGCCGATGAGACTCATCTTGCCCAGTTCGTGATCGCCCATCGTGGCACGAAAATTTTTGCCGAAGCGTGCGCGGAGTTTGGCCAGACATTCGCGAGCGCTTTGCAACGCAGCGTCATCACTCACGCCGATGAACGCGGTGTCGCAGGAAAAATCTCCGTTGGCGATGGCGAAGTCCACCGCGCGTGGCGGCGCGAGCACGGCGCCCAGAAGGTGATTGTGCGCGAAGGGATCCCGCAGCCAGATATGATGACGATAGAGCCGCGCGGCCAGGCGCAGCAGCGGATGGCGGATGACGCGGCTCTCGTGATCGCGCCGTTGTTGTTCGGCGGGACCGGCGTAGTGAACGTCGCTAAGGATGAGCAGCGTGAGGCGCGAAGGCATTGACTCAACGGGTTTGGCGCCAGCGAAGGCGGGGAGGATGGAGCCATTTCGAGTTCACGAATACATGACGGGGTTCAAATTTCGCTCGCGGGAGTTAGCGAAAATCTCACGCTCGAAGCAATGTTGAAGTTGGCAAGCGCGCGGAACTTGATTAAGAATGCGTCCCAACAATTCCCAATCGGCTCTGCCGAGTTGCGGAAATTGCGATCAATGATCTCGAAAACGAGCCAGTTCGCCGCGTTCGCGGCGCACTTTCTGTTGATCGCCGCTGCCGGAGCGGCGGTGCTTGCCATCGGGACGTTCCTCTTTCCCCAGCAACTGCCGCCCGTCACCTGCCTGGTGGCGCTCGGTGCAGTGGTGGGCGCAAGCCTGGTGGCGAGCGCGTTGCTGGCACGCCACCAACTCGCGAGCCGGACGCCAATTTCTGCGGGTCTTGCCGGAAACCGAGAGTCGGCGAAAGCCGCTGGCTTCGGTTTTTTTTCTGACGAAGCTTTCGGTTCCGACCTCCAAATGTTGTGCGACGAATTCGAGCGCTGGTTAAAGACGGCGACGGACTTCGGGCGCTGTCAGATTTTTTTGCAGTCGGTAGGCTCGGAGGAAATGACGCGCGCGGAACCGGTCCGGGCAAACCTCAGTGAGCCAGGTTTTGCGCTCACACCGGATTCGCCGCTGTGGCGATTTTTTCAAGAAACCGCCGAAGCCTGTCTGACCGCCAACAGTCCGCGCAACACCGCCGGCGAATTGGCTGCGGCCGCGCGCGCAGCGTGCCACTCGCTCGGAGCGGCCGTGTGCCTGCCGTTGCGTGGCGAAACGGATTTGTTCGGACTGCTGATTCTGGGTGAGCGAAGATCCGACGGGCGGACTCTGGACGCTTCGTTGGAATTGGTAATCCTAGCCGCCCGGCAATTGAGCCTGCTGATTTCGCACCAGCGCTTGCGCGATCAGCTCCGCTCGGCGCGCGACACGGAATTGCTGGGAACGATCTCGCGCGGACTAGCGCACGATCTGAACAATTTGATCACTCCGGCCTGGACGTATCTCCAGCTTTGTCAAAGCGGCGAGGCCGGCCCCGGCGCGAACACCGAGCTGCTCCCCACAGCGCTGCGCAGCATGGAGACGATGCGCGACTATGTGGAGGAAGCCTTGTTCTTCAGCGAGAATCATCAGCCACAATTCCGCCTCGGACATTTGGAAGCGACGGTTCAAAAAGTCATCGAAGCGGCGGCACCCGCCATCAAGCGCGCGGGACTGCAATTGCACACTACCGTCGAAGCCAATCTGACGGCTTACTACGACGAGATATTGATGCGCCGGCTCATTGGCAACCTGCTGAACAACGCGATCGACGCCTCGCCTGCAGGCAGCCGCATCGACATCGAAGTCCTGCCGTTAACCAAGACCAACCCACGCCAGGACTGGCTGCGACTGCGCGTCCGCGACCAAGGCTCGGGCATGACATCCGAAAACGTGAAGCGCGCTCTGGATCGGTATTACTCCGCCCAGGATTCGCGGGCCGAAGGACGGGGAAACGGACTCGGCCTCGCCATCTGCCAAAAGATCGTCAAGCTGCATCACGGCGAACTTCAACTCGCGAGTTTCGCGGGCCGGGGCACAACGGTCGAAATCGATCTCCCGCGCCAGGAACCGAATCGGGGCGCGGTGGCCGGCGTTCCGCCAGCCGCGACGCGATTGGGAATTATTCATATTGCTTGAAAGCTGCGGCGGAATTTGCGAAACAAAGCGTGGCAACTTGATGTCGCGCGACTTTCAATTAGGGCTTGCATTATGCGTTCCACGCAAGCCTGAACTCGGGTTGTGGCCCTGGCGGGAACTGCAGAGCAGACGAAACCGTCGCCCCAACCTGAAGGATCATGCCCGCCTCCGTCAGATTTCCTGTAAAACAATGCCGCCCGTCTCCTTGATTCCGGCGGGCTTGATGTGGCCACCCGCTGACCTTTCCGTCCGTCATGCTGACTGAAATGTTACCAACCGCGCCGCCGTCGGTTTCGCCCGCCATCAGCGGCCGGCGCACCCTGCTCGTGTGTGACGATGAAGAATGCTCGCGCCTTTCGCTGCGCGTCGTCTTCAAAGATGACTACCAAGTGCTGCTCGCCGCGAGCGGTGCCGAAGCGATTGCCCTCGTGCAGCAGCATGCCATCGATGTGGCCATTCTTGATATCCGCATGGGCGGACTGTCGGGCATTGAAACGCTCCAGCGCCTCAAGCAAGCCGACCCTGCCATCGAAGTCATCATGCTCACGGCGTTCGAGACGGTCGAAACTGCCCGCCAGGCGCTCCGTTTGGGCGCGTGCGATTACCAGACGAAGCCTTTCAACCTCGCCACCATCCGGACTTCCGTGGCGAATGCGATTGAACGGCGCTCGCTCTCGGATCAAATCCGCGGCAACACCCAGCAGCTCCTCGAACTGCAACAGGAACTCGACAAGCAAAAGCTGCAGGAAGAAATCGTGCGCACGCGCGGCGAAATCTACGGCAGCATCATCCATGACATGAACGGCCCGCTGACGATCATCTCCGGCTTCGTCGGCGCCATCAACGATCGCATCGGCAACTCCGATTGCGTCACGGGGGAGGATCTCGAACTCGTCAAAGATCGGCTGCGCCGCATCATCCGCCAGTTGTCCGGCTGCATCGAGATCTCGCGCCGCTACCTGAGTTTTTTGCGCGAACGTTCCGCGCCGGCCTCCGCGCAGGTGAGCGTGAACCACCTCCTCACCGATCTTTGGGAACTCCTCAAATTCCAGCCCGGCGCCCGGAAGCACCAGCTTTGCATTTTGCCGCTGCGGCAGGACGCGACCTTGAATGTCAACGGCATCGACGTGCTGCAGATTTTGCTCAACCTGGTCACCAACGCCTTCCAGTCCAGCCCGCATGCGTTGCGGGTGGATTTGCATCCGGAAATTCAACATCGGCCGCTGGACCTAGGCATCTTCGTCGATGGTGTGACGGAGCTTTTCCTCAACCGCGAAGGCTTCGCAAATCAGCCGCCGCTGCTCGCGCTCTCGGTGGCGGACAACGGGCCGGGCATTCCGGCGGAAATCCTCCCGCGCATCTTCGAGCCGTACTTCACGACCCGCGCTCAAATCAACGGCAGCGGCCTCGGCCTCGCCATCGTGCAACGCCTCGTCAAGGCCAACCGCGGCGCGCTGCATGTGCGCACCCAAGCCGGCCTCGGTTCCGTTTTTACGATTTACCTGCCTGCCGCCGAAATTTCCGCGGATTCGCCAAGATAACTTTTGCCGATTCGCCGGCCTCGCGCGTAAGCTCCGCCGTTGTGACGCGCAACCACACGGAGCAAACTTACTTCTACGATCGCTGGCGCGCAGTCGCCAACGGTGTCCTCGAAACTGCGGCCACGACTTTTCTCCTGCTTATCGCCGTGCGCTGGTTTTCCGCCGGAGCCTTTGCCAAAGGCCTCGTCGCAGGCGGCGGCAGCGTTGGATTGTTGATCAGCCCGCTCGTCGTCGCCCGCGTGGAAACGCTTGGCTGGAAAACTTCCACGGCCGCCGCGCGCCTGGCGGCCTTGGGCGCAATTTGTTTTCTCGTAATGGCCCTTGTGCCGCTTGTGCCGGTCTTCGTCGTTGGCAGCGTGCTGGCAATGGCCGCTTCGTCGGCAGCGATTCCGCTCATGACGCAGATCTACCAGGAAAATTATCCCGAGCGCGAACGCGGCACTCGCTTTTCCCGCGCGATCATGATCCGTATCGCTGTCTCGGCCAGTTTCAGCAAACTCGCCGGCGACGCGCTTTCCGGCCGCATCGATCAATTTCGCTGGCTGCTCGTCGTCTTCGCCGCCGCGTTTCTGCTCGCTTCATTCTCCCTGGGCCGCTGTCCGTCGCGTCCGCTCGTGGCCTCCGGCGGCACGCATCCTTTGCGCGCCATGCGCTTCGTCCGCAGCGACCGCGTGTTCCGCCAGACGTTGATCTGCTGGATGCTCATGGGCTTCGCCAATTTGATGATGCTCCCGCTGCGCGTCGAGTACCTCGCCAATCCGAAATATCATCTCGCGCTGTCCGTCAGCCAGATCGCGTTTTTCACCGGCGTGATCCCGAATCTCGCGCGGTTGGTGATGAGTCCGATCTGGGGCTGGCTCTTCGACCGCATGAACTTCTTCGTGCTGCGCATGACGCTCAACCTCGGTTTCGCGATCGGAATTCTTTCCTTCTTCGCCAGCGACAGTCCGACGGGCATGGTGCTCGGCGCAATTGTCTATGGCATCTCGAACGCCGGCGGCGACGTGGCGTGGGGCTTGTGGGTCACGAAATTCGCGCCGCCCGAACGCGTCGCGGACTACATGTCCGTCCACACCTGTTTCACGGGCCTACGCGGCGTGCTCGCGCCGCTGGTCGCGTTCCCGCTGGCGGCGCATCTCTCGATGCCGGCGCTCGGCGTGTTCAGCGCCGTGCTCATCGTCGCCGGAACTGCCTTCCTCGTGCCGGAGATCAAATTTGGGAAACGGGCTCGCCCCGGCGCAGCCTTGACGGAAGAAGTTGCGGAGTAATTCTAATATCTGGCAACAAACGACCCAAGCTTATCGACCCGCCCGCAAAGGGCCACGTTTTGAACAAAAGACCGCATGTTACCAACATCCATCACATGAAACTAAGAATCGGATACGCCCGACACCGTCGCAGAGCCACTGGTAGCCAGCACTTGGCTTGCAGAACGGCTCAAGCAATCCAACGCAACGATCCCAGCCCTCCGTTGTGAGCACGACATCGAAACTCTGCGGGCCATTCTGCACGACGCCTCGGCCGCGTGCCGCTCGCGTGAATGTGAGCTGCGTGCCATCCACCGACTCAACTCTTTCGAGAACGACATGCTGCGCAGTGCCACTCGCCAAACTCTCAAACGCCTGACGAAGGCCCTGAATCTCTTCGCTCTGAAACTCGTAGAGTCGAATGAGAGGGCAGTCATCTGAACCCTCCTTGAGGAAGTCGAGTTTCACGGGCGCGTATAATGCACACCTGACACCTGTTCAGAGAAACTACATCCCCATGATTTGATAACCGCAATCAACGTATAGCACTTGGCCCGTGATCGCCGCCGCGCCGTCGCTGGCGAGAAAAGTTCCGGTCGCACCGAGTTCGTCGGGCAGCACGTTTCGTTTGAGCGGCGCGTGCGCTTCGTAATGCTTGAGCATGTCCGTGAACCCGGCGATGCCGCGCGCGGCCAGCGTGTTCACCGGCCCGGCGCTGATGCAGTTGACACGAATTTTCCTGGGGCCGAGGTCGTAGGCGAGATAGCGCGTGCTGGCTTCGAGCGCGGCTTTCGCGACGCCCATCACGTTGTAGTGCGGCACGACTTTTTCCGCGCCGTAGTAAGTCATCGCCACGATGCTGCCGCCGTCGGTCATAAACGGCGCCGCGCCGCGCGCGAGGGCGACCAGCGAGTACGCGCTGACGTCATGCGCCACGCGAAACGCTTCGCGGCTAGTGTTCACGAACTCGCCTTCAAGCGCGTCCTTCGGCGCGAACGCCACGGAGTGCAGCAGCAAATTCAGCTTGCCGAACTTCGCGCCGACCTCGGCGAACACGCGCGCGATTTCGTCGTCCTTCGTCACGTCACACGGGAGGATAATCGTGTCCGCGCCGAACGTGCCGGCGAGTTCTTCGACGTTTTCCTTGAGTCGCTCACCTTGATACGTGAAAGCCAGCCGCGCGCCGGCGCGATGCCATGCTTGCGCGATGGCCCACGCGATGGAGCGTTTGTTCGCGACGCCGAAGACGATGCCGAGTTTGCCAGCTAGTTGAGACATAAATGTAGCTTTCGATTTGTTGATGGTGAGGATGCCGAAAATTTTCTCCGCGAGGCAAGGTCGAATCCACCGCGCCTCAATCGCTTCGCCGAAAGCGCAGCCACATCAACCCGCCGAAGCCGAGCACGAGCACGCCGCTCAACGCCCATGTGCTGCTGTTGGGATGCGCTGGCAGAAAAAAAACGGTCGTCGCGCCCAGAGCCGGCCCGGCGAAGATGCCGGAGCCAATCATCGCCTCGTGCAGCCCGCCGTGTTCGCTCTTCGTCTTGCCGACATCCATCGCGTAAAACAGCGACGAGTAATAAATCAAGCCGAGCGACAGGCCGAAGCCAATCTGCGCAGGAATCAGCACCCACAAGCTCGGCACGAGCAAAATCAGCGCGAAGCAAATGCCCATCGTCGCAAACGCGCCGGCCAGCCAGCGAAACCGGTAATGCCAGCCCGTCCACCGCCACAGCCCGACAAACGCGAGGGTGCGCGCGAAAAACCAGACCGAGCAAAAAAATCCCGCGAACGTCGGCGAGAGTTCCAGTTTCCCGGCCAGTTCAGGAATCAGGGGAATGGCTGAGTTGATCGCAATGTAAGCAAACAGATTCGCCAGCCATGCCATTTTCAAAAACGCTGACGGGCTGACGGGCGAACGAAGGCGTTCCTCGGCCGACGCTGTCGTTGCCGCCCGCTCTTTTTCTAAACCGCCCAACACAGAAGTTGCTTGCGCGCCACGCTCCAGCCAAAAGGTGATGGCCCATTGCGTCGCGAACAACGCCGCTGGAAAATAGAAGACGCTCGCCGGACCGAACCGCTCAAACACCGCGCCGCCAAAAAAATACGCCCCCGCGCTCGCCCCCGCCCAGACGACATTGTAGAGGCCGATGACGTGCGGCAGGCGGGCCGCGGACACACCTTCGCTGGTAATGGCCTGCATCGCCGGCCAGGTGAAGCAAACCGCGAAGGTCCAGGAAATCAACACGACGAAGAACCATTCGCTCGCCCGCACTTGCGCCCCCGCCAGCATCGTAACCGTCATCAACGCGAAGCCGAACCGCAGCGACTTGAAGCCGCCTTGTCGCTGCGCGAATCGCCCGGCCTGCCACGCCGAAAGCATGTAAACAAAGCCGTGCGCCGCCGAAAGCAGCAGATTGTGAAACGTGGTGAAGCCGAAGTTTCGCTGCAGGTGAAAAAACAGGTAGTTGAAAAAGTAGGTGCAGGCGATCGAGTTGACGCCCTCGAGCACGAACACGCCGAGTTTGGTTTTTCGCGAATACATCGGGTAAAGATCGCCGGGCAGGACCGGCAGCCGATGGGAGGGTCGCAGCGCTGCGCTCCGGCGGGCAAGTCATCTTTCGACGCGAATCAGCGTCTTCACGGCGCGATTGCCGGCGGCCATCGTGCGGAACAACTCCGGCAACCTGCTCAATGGACATTCGCCATCGACGAAATCGTCGGCGCGGATGACGCCCGCTTCGATCCATTCGAGCGCGCGGCGAATCGCGCGCGGCGTGTGATGAAAGCTGCCGAGCAGCGTGAGGCTCGCGTAGTGAATCAGTCCGGTGTCGAGCGACACGCGCGTGCCGGATGGACAACCGCCAAAGAAATTCACCAAACCGCCTTTTCGCACGAGTTGCACCGCCGCCTCCCAAACCTCGGGCTTGCCGACGGCTTCGATCACGACATCAAAAGGTCCCGCGCCCGCAGTCAGCACCGGTTCCGCAATTTCGTTTTGTCCGCCGAGGTCGATCACGGTTGCGGCGCCGAGCCGCCGAGCCGTGCGCAGCCGGACTTCGCCACGTCCGGCGACCGAAACCTCGCAGCCCAGTTCCCGTGCGAGTGCGACGAACATCAAGCCGATTGGCCCCGCGCCAATTACCAGCACGCGTTGGCCTTTGTCGAGGCGTGCGTCCGCGACGCCTTGCACGACGCACGCGAGCGGTTCGACCAGCGCAGCGTCACGGAACTCCGTTTCTGGTTTCAGCCGGAGCAAATTTTTTTGAACCAAGCGGGCCGGCACGACGATGGACTCCGCGTACGCACCGTTGAGGAACAGCAAATCGTCACAGAGATTTTCCTGGTGGTGCTGGCAAAAAAAACAATTCCCGCACGGCGCCGAATTCGCTACGACGACTCGTTCACCCGTTTGCCAATCTTCGACCTCGGGGCCAACTTCGCAAATTTCGCCGGCGAGTTCGTGGCCGAACACAGCGGGCGGCACGATCATCTTCGCATGATAGCCACGTTTGAAGACTTTCAAGTCGGTACCGCACGTCAGCGCGGCACGAATCGCGATGCGCACTTCACCCGCGCGCAACGACGCGGGCGTCACGTCTTCGACGCGCACATCCTCTTTGCCATGCAAAACCGCTGCTCTCATTGACAAAGGCTAAGTCGAAGGACGGCAGCGGTTCAACTGGCAATGAGCAAATGACGTTGTTGAGAAATGAACGCACGGAGCGCCGAGCATTGCTCGGCATCGTGGCTTCCGCTTCGGCCGAGCGATGCTCGGCGATCCGTTAGCGGCTGTAAATTTTCAACCACCCAGCCGTTTCCGATCTTTCCAAAGCTCGCGCGGTTTGAAAATTCCTTCGGGTGTGATGATGCCGGTGATTAACTCCGGCGGCGTCACATCGAAGCTGGGATTGCGCGCGCTGCTGCCGGGATTGGCGACGCGCACGTACGCGCGACGGCCACGCGCGTTCACACCCCAACTGCCGAGCACTTCCTCCGCATGACGTTCCTCGATGGGAATTTCGGTTCCCGCTTTCAGATTCCAGTCGATGGTAGAAAGCGGAATGGCGACGTAAAACGGAATGCCGTGGCGTTTCGCTAGCACAGCCTTCGTGTAAGTGCCGATTTTGTTGGCGACCTCGCCCGTTCGGCCCAGCGTGCGATCACTGCCGACGATGACGAGATCGATTTCGCCGCGTTGCATCAAGTGGCCAGCGGCGTTATCGGCAATGATGTCGTGCGAAATTTTTTGCTGCGCAAGTTCCCACGCGGTGAGCGTCGCGCCTTGCGAACGCGGCCGCGTCTCGTCGCAGAAGACGTGGAATTTTTTTCCTTCGACTTGCGCGGCGTACATCGGCGCGGTCGCCGAGCCGACATCGACGAACGCCAGCCAGCCGGCGTTGCAATGGGTCAGCACACGCATCCCGTCGCGCAGCAACGGTGCGCCGTGGCGGCCAATCGCTTCGCAATGAGCGACGTCTTCATCCGCAAATTTTTCGGCGGCGGCCAGCGCGAGCGATTGTTGTTCCGCGACCGTCTCGCCGACGTTCATCGCGGCGCGGACTTGATTCATCGCGTTGACGGGATCGACGGCGGTGGGCCGCGCGGCTTTGAGCGTTTGATAGACTTGTTCGACGTGCTGCTGAAACTTTTCAAAACTCGCGCCACGAAACGCGCGCGTGCCTTGCGCCAATCCGTAGGCGGCCGTCGCACCAATCGCGCCCGCGCCACGAACGACCATGTCTTGGATGGCTCGGGCCGTCTCGCGAAAGTTTTGCGTGGTGACGATTTTGAATTGATGCGGCAGCAGGCGTTGTTCGATGAGCCGGAGGGCGTTGCGCCGGGCGTCGAACGACACGGTGCGATAATGCCGTGTGCGGCCGTGGACGGTGACGTTCATGGAATCAAAAATACGAACGAGCCGTCAGCGGGGAATGCCCGCCGCAGCGCATGGTTAGCGCATCAGATTGCATGCGACTCCACTGAACTCTCAGGCTTGCGTCGTCGCTGCCACGAAACTGCCGCAAGCTGTGCGGCCATAACCAGAACAAAGGTCAAACTCCAAGGCTCGACGGCACGTGAATCCACCTGCTGTCGAATTGCAAAAACCAACATGGCGACCGACACGCACACTAGGATGACGAACAGTGACAGCCACAACTTGAACGGACGAAAGAGAGAATATGGCAGAAGTAGCACAAGAGAGGTAACCAACAACAGCCAAGCCTCAAAACCTGACCGCGAAGTCGGCTGGCGAAACGCCGAATAAGGCGTGAAGCCCAAACAGAATAGGAAATAGACTCCCATCAAGACTCCAATAGTTCGCATGGTAAGTATCATATACTTCGCGTCGTGCGGATGCGCCTAACGACCCAAGCTCAGCGACCCGGCCCACGCAGGGCTACGATTGCAACCGCGAGCCGATGGCCGGGTTCGCTGCAGCGCCTGGTTAGGCGGCACGCTCTGCAAGGGACGCACAACAACCCGAGGCCAGAAGCTCCGCACCCGCCGCGACGCCTCGGCCATCGTCGCAACGCAAATTCTGTCTCCGCGCAACCTCTGCGAACTCTGCGCCTCTGCGTTGAAGTGAACGCCCGCTAAACGCAGAGACGCGGAGAACGCAGAGAACCGCAAAGCAACTCGGTGGGTGATATTCATGGCGAAACGCTCGCTGCCGCCTAACAGAATAATGAGCCGAACCACGAATCTTCGCTCATGTAAATTCAGGCCCGAGCTCATCCCGAATTTTTCGCCGAATCGCCTGCAGGCGCAATT
>JACPZS010000209.1 GCA_016195385.1 Verrucomicrobiota bacterium | reverse complement strand
CGAAAATGTCGGGCCGGCCGTCGTGATCGAAATCGCCGAACACAATGCCCAGACCGTTCCCGTACGCCTTGTCGAGTCCGGCGGCGAGCGTCACATCCTCGAAAGTGCCGTCGCCTTTGTTGTGCAGCAGCGTGTCCATCGCGGGCGCTTTGTAATTCAACGGCGAGCAGTAGTCGGGCTGGCCGCCGCGCGAATAGCAGTTCAGTTCGCTGTCGCGCGACCAGTTCAAATAGTTGGCGATGAACAAATCGAGGTGGCCGTCGCCGTCGTAGTCGTAGAACGCGCAACTCGTGCCCCAGGCGCCGCGGCCGCCGGTGTGCGCCGCGCGCGTGACATCGGTGAACGTGCCATCACCGTTGTTGTGATAAAGAATGTTCGTGCCGAGATTGGTGACGTAGATGTCCACGCGGCCATCGCCGTCGTAATCCGCGCACGCGCAGCCCATGCCGTAATCGCCGTGCCCCATGACGCCCGCGCGCCCGGTGACGTCCTCAAATTTCCAGTGGCCGAGATTGTGAAAGAGCCGGTTGCCGGGCCGGTTGGTCGCGTCCGGATACAGCGAGCCGCCGTTGACGCAAAAAACATCCAACAAACCATCGCCATCGTAGTCGAGCAGGCCGACGCCGCCCGTGGACATTTCGGGCATGTAAAAACGATCGCGATGGCCGGAGCTGTGTTTGAAAATGAGATTGGCCGGCGCGCTCACTTCATCAAACCACGGCCCGGCTGAAGGCGCGACGGACGCGGCATTGGTCGAAGCCGCCGCAGACCGGCTCGCGCTGTCGGAGGGAGGCGACGATTTGGCACAGCCGGCGAGAAATCCAAGGAGCGCCATCGCTCCGATCCCAAAACCCGCGCGGCTCTCTGGCTTGAGCCGCGTTTGAACCTTTCGGAGAAAATTAAAATTCAACCTCACGGCTTGGCGACACTTTGGTTCGTTAGAGTCTTGAGCCGTTCATCAAACCGTGCGAGTTTCGGTTCGTTCGGCACGAGCTTGTGCAATGTGTTCAATGCGGTCGCGGCCTCTTTCGCGCGGGCGAGTTCGAGATAAAGATCCACCAGCCGCACCTGGATCGCGGCGGAAGCGGGTGCGAGGCTGGCCGCCTGCTCATAATGCCGCAGCGCGTCATTCGTCCGGTTCAGGTTGCGCCAGCAAATATCTCCGATCTCGCGATGAACTTCGGAGTTCTTCGGATCGGCGGTGGACGCTGATTCCAGCGCCGCCAGCGCTTCTTCATCTTTCTCGAGGGCGAGGAGCGCGTTCGCTTTCGCGACGAAGGGCTGCGGCGTGTTCGGCGCCAGCTCGGCCGCGCGTTGGGCGTGCGCGAGCGCTTCGTCCAGCAGCTTCAATTCCGTGCAACTGAAGGCGAGCGCGACGTAGGCGGCGAGATTGCGCTGGTCTTGCGCGACAACTTTCAACAGCAACGCGCGGCCTTTGGCCGGCTCACCCCCGCGATTCAAGGCAATCGCGAGTTTGGTCATCACACCAAGATCGTTTGGATGAAAATGGTAAACCTCTTCGAGCATCGTCACGGCTTTTTGCGGTTCACCCGCCTGGATATAATCGTCGGCTGCTTCAAAAAGATCCGGCAACAGTTTCATATGCTGGGCGGCGCTCCGGGACCAATCGTCCGGCATTGGATAATGGACGCCATCCAGGCCAAGTGCTAGTTCGCGCTGGGCGTCCCCGAGCCGCCCCAGGCTACGATACGCCAGGCCAAGCAGATGATGCGCGGCCTTCTCCGAGGGAGCGAGTTGCAGCGCATGTTCCAGTTGGCGGGCCGCTTCGGCAAATTGATTTCTGCGGACGGCGACTTCGCCAAGTCCGGCGTAGCCCCGCCACTCGTTGGGGGCGAGTTCGGTCAGATGGCGAAAAGCTTTTTCGGCTTCATCCACTGCGCCAGCCTTGAGCAGCGCGTCGCCGAGCCGAGCGAAACCGGGAGCAAATTGGGGAAAGCGCCCGGCCACGTCGCGAAAACGATTGAGCGCCTCGGGCAGGTCGTTGAGTTCCTGCGCTGCCACCGCGAGGTAGAGCTGCGCGTGCGGCTCGGCCGGCAGGAGCTGACTCACGTTTTGAAACGCGGCGCGCGCTGCGGCCCAAAGTCCATTTGCGGCATAGACCATTCCGAGCGTTGCCTGGCGCTTCGGATCCGCCGGCGCTTCACGAACCCATTTCAATTTTGCGGCGATGTATTCGCGCAATTGCGGATCAAGCTTCTCCAAGTCCGCTGGTACCGGCACGGACGGAGCGACGTGCATTGGCTGGCTGCGGACCACCGCCCACACCGCCACGCCCATGAGCACCGCCACGATCAGCGCGCCAACGGGCGAGGAAAGCAGTCGCTGCGGGCGCGTCGCGCCAACAGGCCGGGAGAATTGTTCGCCAAAGTTCACCTAATTTTCCGAATGCGCAGCCGCCGTGCCGGATTGGCTGTGCGTGTTGACTCACGGCAAAATGTTACCGGGGGCGGAGGCCGATCAGGGCTTCGTTGCCTCACGATCCAGGTTACCGAGGCGAGTGAAGAACTTCCACAGTTTTTCCTCAAGGGCTTTCTTCAACCCAAACGGATTGAGCCGCGCGTGTTCGGCCCGCAGCCGCGCCTTCGTGGCTTTGGGAATATCCGGGCTGTCCAGCAAATCGCTGGCATGGCGTCTACAGCGGCGCGTAGCGGCGCACCGTTTTGCTCCCGCGTTTGGCCCGGCTCAAAGGTTTGAAGGTCGGACGAAAGTGGTTCTGATACTGGCTCCATTCTTGGGCGTAGAGATCATTCATCCACGCCACCGGTTCAGGCTGCGCGCAGCGTTCATGGCCGAAGAGCTGCCGCATAAAGGTGTAGTTCTTCTGTTCGCAGGGCGCGTTGTCGTTCTTGCGATACGCGCGGCTGCGCGTGAAGAGCACCCTCAAAGGCCACCCCGTGAGATGTTCGTAGAGCGCCCAGTGGAGGAACTCGCTGCCGTTGTCGGCGTGAAAACTTTTCAAGGCAAACGGCGCCTTGGCTTCGAGGTCTTGCAACTGGTCGAGGATGCGGGACGTGAACTCGCGCCCGACGCGCTGACAGCGGGCGTGAATGCGGGCGAGATACTCGCGTTTGGCGGACAGGCTCATGTTCGTGGCTTGGGTAACCATGAAGGTGAGTCAACGAATCGCCGGACCCCTCGTCCAACGAACCGCCCCGGTAACATTTAATTTGAGTCAAAATGCAGTTGACTTCCGGACATGCCAAATCTTGACAGCACAAGCTGAGGGCTGTCAGTGTCCGTTCATGCACAGGAATTACCGATTGGGGCCGGTTTTACTTTGACGACACGGGCGACCAGCGGGATTCCGTCGCGCCTTCGAGGAATTTCCAGCCGCCATTTTCGATGAGGCACGAAGTAGGAATTCAGGGGGAAACTGCTCCGCATGGAGTTGGATCGGAGACGCGTGCGTCCGTTTGGACCTTGAGCATTGTCATCCCCTGTTACGATGAAGCCCACACGCTCGAAGCTTGCGTGCGACGAGTGTTGGCGATTGCCGACGACTCGCTGAAGCTCGAGATTTTGATCGTGGACGATGGCTCCCGCGATGACAGCGCCGCCATTGGGGAGCGGCTCGCCCAGGCGCACCCGGCCGTGAAATTGATCCGGCAACCTTCCAATCAAGGCAAGGGCGTGGCGCTGCGGCGAGGCTTTGCGGCGGCGACGGGCGATTTCGTTGCCGTGCAGGATGCGGACCTGGAATATGATCCGCAGGATTTGAAGCGATTGGTGCAGCCGCTCATCGAAGGGATCGCGGATGTCGTGTTCGGCTCGCGATTTCTCGCGGGCAATTCCCGTCGCGTGCTCTATTTCTGGCATTCGGTGGCCAACCAATTTCTCACGCTGCTCTCCAATATCTTCACCGATCTAAACGTCACGGACATGGAAACCTGTTACAAGGTCTTCCGCCGCGATGTCCTTCAGCGATTGAAGTTGCGCGAAAATCGTTTTGGCATCGAACCGGAGTTGGTGGCGCGGGTGGCCCAGCAGCGGGTGCGCGTGTATGAGATGGGCGTCTCCTATCGCGGTCGAACTTATGAGGAAGGCAAGAAGATCGGTTGGAAGGATGCTCTGCGCGCGCTCTACTGTGTCGTCCGATACAATGCCAGTTGCGCGCCCTGGCCGGTTCAGTTCGCATTTTACCTCGTGATCGGTGGCTGTGCCTCCGTCGTCAACTTGCTCGTGTTCTGGCTGCTGCTCCACGCCGGCGTGCTGCTTCCGCGCGCGACGGTGAGCGCCTTCGCCGTCGCGGCAGCGTTCAATTACTTTCTCTGCATCCTGCTCCTCTTTCGGCATCGCGCCCGGTGGAACTCCGTGGCTGAAGTGTTGATTTTTGCCGGGACCGTGGCGGTGATCGGGTTTTTCGACCGGCAAATTACGCTTGAGCTTGCAGACAGGGGCTGGACGCCGCTGGTGGCAAAATTAGTTGCCACGGCCACCGGTGTGGTGCTGAATTTTGTTGGGCGGCGCTGGCTCGTGTTTCCGGAGCCGGGCAACGGCCCGTGGCAGCGGCAAGGACGAATTGAATCGTCGGGTTCTGCCACTTGACTCCCGCATGAAGCCCCAACACCGCGCGTGCCTTGTCGGTTTTTTCATTTGCCTGGCACTGGTCGTTGACGCAGTTTGGAATCGAACGCCGACGGCGAACAATGACCTGTTTGTCCAGCTTCGTGCCGGCGATGGCTTACACGACGGGCAGGGCTTGAATTTGTTCGCGAAGCGACGATTCGCAACTCGCTTCTCTCCGAAGGTCAGCGGAATCGCTTATGCTCTAAACTCGCCCGGCGCGAATCCTCTCCGCGTCCTCGTCACTTATCTGCTGGCGGACAACGTGTCCACAGGGCCGCCATAGGAGCAGGAGATAGGAAACACATGACGCAACCCAGCCAGAGTCATTATTACGCACACGACCTCGAGGCGATGTCGGCCGCAGGCAACTATCATCGCTGGATTCTTGAGGAGTTCGCGCCTTTTCTCGGAAATCGCGTCGTCGAGGTTGGCGCGGGAAGCGGAGCGTTCTCCGAATTGTTGTTGGGCCAGTCAATTCAGTCCCTCGCGGCGTTCGAGCCTTCGGACAATTTATTCCCTACCCTGGCGGCCAACCTCGGTGGTGATCGACGCGCGCGGGCGTTTCATGCCATCTTGGAAGATCGCGTGGAGGAGATTCGCGGCCAATGCGACTGCGTTCTTTATGTGAATGTGCTCGAGCACGTCGAAGATGCGCCACGGGAGCTGGAGCTGGTCCAAACCGCGCTGGTTGCCGGTGGGCATGTTTGCATCTTTGTCCCGGCGCTCACCTGGCTCTACAGCGAACTCGATCGGAAGTTGGGACACTTTCGCCGTTACCATCGCGCTCCGTTGCGACAGGTGGTCGAGCATGCCGGGTTCGAGATTATAAAGCTGAAGTACTTCGATCTGCCGGGCATCCTTCCCTGGTACCTCGCTTTCACGTTGCTGCGCGGCTCTTTTTCCAGAGGCAAGGTTTCTTTATATGACCGTTTGATTGTGCCGCTGGCCCGATCGGTTGAGCGCCGCTGGCCACCGCCCGTCGGCAAGAATTTGTTGTGCGTCGCGCGCAAGCCGCCGGTTGGAACTCCGCCAAACGAGCAGTAAGCATTCGGGCGAATGCGACTGGTACCACCACAATAATCTACATCGACGTGAAGAATCTCTCTTCGAGCACGAGCTTGTGTGAAGTTGCAGTTGATTCTTGTCGGGGCAAGATCGTTCGCCCTATTTTGCGGCCATGAAATCGCTCGTTCAAAAAATCAGCGGTCTGGTCCTTGCTGGCTGCGCCGCCTTCACCACGCTCGCCGCCGACAACAAAGATGAAAAAGAACCGCCGGTGATCACGCCCGGACAACATGAAGCACCGCCTTCGGACGCTGTCGTTTTGTTTGACGGCAAGGATCTTTCGGCATGGAAAAGCGACAAAGGCGATGCGCCGAATTGGAAGATTGAAAATGGTTACGCCGAGGTGCATGGCGGCAGCATCATGACGAAAGAAGAATTCGGCTCGTTGCAATTGCACATCGAGTGGGCGACGCCCAGCGAAGTCAAAGGCGAAGGGCAGGGCCGCGGCAACAGCGGCGTCTATCTGCAAGGCCGCTACGAGATCCAGGTGCTGGACAGTTACAACAACAAAACTTACTTCAACGGCCAGGCCGCGTCGTTCTACGGCCACAACGCGCCGCTGGTGAATGCAAGTCGCAAACCCGGCGAGTGGCAGACTTACGACATCGTCTTTCATCCGCCGAAGCCGTTTGAGGGAGGGACGGCGAATGGTTCGATTACGGTCTTCCACAACGGCGTGCTCGTGCAGGATCACATCACTGTGAATGGTAACCCGCCGTCCGCGACGACGAAGGGGCCGATTCTTCTTCAAGACCACGGCAACCCGGTTCGCTACCGCAACATCTGGGTGCGGAAGTTGGATTAAGTTTTCATCCGCCGCAGTGAAACAAAGAACGGCTGACGTTGCTGCATGGAAACAATCATCCGCCGATTGATTCAGAGCCTGACGACACGTTTGGTGTCCCGCGTCGTCGTGCTGATCATCGCGAGTGTGCTCGCCTTTTTTGGACTTAAAAATTGCGGGCAGTCCGAATCGCGCGAGCAAATCGCCCAACGCTCCACCAAAATCATCAACGTCAATACCGCCTCTGTGGATGACCTCACGCTCTTGCCGCGCGTCAACGAAGCTCTCGCCCGCCGTATCATCGCCGGCCGGCCGTACGCTAAAGTGGATGACTTGCTCAAAATCGTCGGTATCGGACCAAAGACGCTCGAAGCGTTGCGCCCGCGCGTTTCGGTGGAGCCTGCCAAATGAAACTTATTTCATGGAACGTGAACGGCCTGCGCGCCGTGCTAAGAAAAAACTTTCTCGATTACCTCGACGAGGAAAAACCCGACGTGCTGTGTCTGCAAGAAACCAAGGCCGCGCCGGAACAAGTCGAGCAACTTTGGCCGGCGAGTTACACGACGTTCTGGAACACCGCCGAGAAAAAAGGTTACTCCGGCACCGCGATTTTTGCGCGAAAGCGTCCCATCAAAGTATCGCGGGGCATCGGGGTCGGTGACCACGATCGCGAGGGCCGCGTGCTCACGGCGGAGTTCGGCGATTTTTTCCTCGTGAATGTCTATGTGCCCAATTCGCAGCGCGAACTGACGCGCCTTGCGTATCGCCAGCAGTGGGACAAGGACTTCCTCGCGTACCTTAAAAAATTGGAGAAGAAGAAACCGGTCGTCTGGTGCGGCGATTTGAACGTGGCGCACACGGAAATCGACCTCGCCAACCCGAAAGCCAATGTGAAAAACCACGGCTTCACGCCTGAAGAACGCGCCGGTTTCAGCGCGGTCGTGAAGGCCGGTTTCATGGACACGTTTCGCGAGTTTGAAAAAGCCGGCGGCCATTACACGTGGTGGAGTCCAATGGGCGGAGCGCGCTCCCGGAACGTCGGATGGCGACTCGACTATTTTCTTGTCAGCGCCGCGCTGCGTCCACGCCTGAAGCGTGCCTTCATCCGTCCAGATGTGGCCGGCTCCGATCATTGCCCCGTCGGCATCGAATTGAACACGGACAGCAAATGAGCCGTTGAACTTTCGCCCCGATCCTCGTCTTCACTGCGTATGGATCGGTGTGGCCTTCGTATCGAGAACCAGCACGTTCATCGGAGTTTTCCAAATCCGGCAAACTGGCGCATCACTTCGCTTCAACGCACCGTTGGCCAGGTGCGGGTCGGTCGAGTAAATCAACTGACCGGTGTCACTACGATATTCGTAGAGCGCGACGACCGCCGGTGATCGGTCTTCGCTCGGCGAAGGATCAATCCAATCGCCCGACCAGGTGCCATGCAGGTCGCCGTCCAGTTGCTTCCAGTCACCCGCGAGCTTGCGTTCGCGTAACGTAGCGGACAACGCATAGCGCTGGCCTTCTCGCGTCAGTTGCAAGGTGAGGCGCCCGTCCTTCAAACTTCCGGTGCCGGCAGCGCCGGCGTCACGCTTCACGACTTCGACACTTGAGCCGTGCTGCGCGAGTTCCAACTCAAACGCCAGTTCCGCGCCGTCGCTCGTCCGCGCGTTGCATCGCCATCGTCCGTCGAGAATCTCAGCGGGGATCGGTTCGCTCGCGGGCAGCGCAAAGAAGCTCGGCTTGCTGCCGCTCGAAACCGATGAAGCAACTCCAGCTTGCAATTTCGTGTGGCCATTCTGTTGCACCAAAAAAATCGGCACCAGCCCGGCACGAGCTTGTCTTGGCGGCACCGCAAAGAACGCGGCCTCCTCGACTGATTCCCACGCTTTCGCTGTTTCGATTCCTTCGCGCATTTGGTAACGAGGCTGTCCGTCGGCGCTCTTCACTCGATACACCGGCGCGGGCAAGACGAGGCGCGGATCATCCAGCGTGAGGCGATACATGATTTGGTTGTAGTCGTAGCGTGGAGTTTTTTCCTGCGCGCCGGAAAACGCCGCCGTGTAAGTGCCCTCGAAATAAATGAGCCGTCCGCCTTCCTGATCGAAAAACGGGTGCTGCGTCGGGTTGTAGAAATTGTAGTTGTCGTGTGACACCACTCGTCGTGCGTACACCCAGGGGCCGACTGGCGTGTCGGCTTCCGAGAACCAGATTTCACCCGCTTGAGCCGACACAATCATCGCCCAACGCCGGCGAAATTCGTTCCAATAAACCGAGCCGCGTCCTGCCTGAACTCGCGCGCCGGTCTCGAAGTCGTGCAGATCAATCCAACTCTCCTCGGGCTTGAGTTTGCCAGCGGCAATCAACTCACTCACGCGGCCGGGAGACAGTCGATCAGCGCCCGCTTTCCACGAATAGCGGGGATGTTCCGTCGCATCGCGATCAAGCTCCGTTTCTTTGCCGCGAATTTTGCCGTCACCGGCGACGCACGTCAGCGCCTCGTAATTTTTCAATTCATAAAGGCTCTTTAAGTCCGCCTTCACGCGCCAGTTCGGATAGAGGTAAAAATACTCCACGCCCTCGACTCGCGCGCGAAACGGATGCGCCGAGTCGTGCCCGTCGTGGATCTCCCAGTGTTGCACGGATTCGAACACCGTTTTCTCATCGTTGAACACCATCAAATACCAACCCTGCGCGGGGCCGAGATCGCGATGATGTGCCACGCGTGCGACGAGCCGCTCGACGCCTCGCTCGTCCGGCACCGTCAGCAAGCTTTCAATCCAGCGCAACCCGTGCTCCGGCAGCGGACACATCGGCTTGCTGAACCCGGCGTCGTCCACGAAGTAGGTGAGGTCCACGCCCACGCTGGGATCAAGCCCGCCGCGGCCGGGCAATTCGGAGGTCGCGCCGGACGCGCCGAAATTTCCCAGCGGATAACTCACCCGATCCGTGTCGCCCCAGAACCAGTGAAGTTTTCCGCGATACGGCGTGGCGATGACGGTGTCCTGCCCCATCACCTGCCCGTTGAGCAACGGTCGTCGCGTCGGCGCTGAATGCCCGACCAGCACGCTGTCGCGATAGATGCCCTCGCCGGTGATGCGATAAAGCCGCTCGGCGATGTTCAGCCGCTTGATCTTGATCGTGGCGCTGCTGTCGCGCGTGGTTTTCAGTTTCACGCCTCGATTGCCAAAGAAATCTTTCGGATATTCGTAGCCGTGGCTGCGCACATGGAAATACACCTCCTGCCCCATCAACCCCGGCTCATCGAACGCAACGATGCCATTGCTGTCCGTCCACCACCGCGCGTGATTGACCGTCTCCAATTCCACAAGCGGCACGCCGCGCCCCGTCTGCTCATCGACGACGGTGACCTGAAAATATTCGCCGGCCAGTGCGCGCGAACTCATCGACCAAGCTGCCAGCGTGAATTGCAAAACCAGAGCAATCCCAAATCTCATGCCGCATCCTCGCAAACGCAGCGGATTCTGCAATCCCGCGCGCGTTTGGAAAACTTCAAAATGCTTTCGGCGAAAAACCCTTCTCCGCAATGTTCCTCGCTCGCGGGAGCGGGAGAGGATGTCCGCAGGACTGGTTAGGGTGTGGGATGAAAAATCCGTGGCGCAGGTCGGATGAGGCAAATAAATTTTTCGCACGCAACCGCTCGCAAGGGAAAAAATCTCCGTGTTCGGCCAACGAATCAAAGTTCAACCTCGAATCACGCGAACCACGCGAAATGAATTGCCACAACAGAACACAAAAACTTTAACCGCTGATTGACGCTGATTCCGTCTAACGCAGAGGCGCAAAGATGCAAAGGTTGGAGTCAAAACACTTTTCATTTCGCTCACGTTTTCTAACTCGGCTCATAGCGAAGAAATCTGACGCGAAACCGGGCTGTGATTGCGAGAGTTGCGATAGGACGGGATGAGCGAAGTAAGCGCAACAATTCCTGTTCGATTTCGACTCTCGCCTCCAATCCACCCCCCCCGCTGGCAGCTGTCAACGGACCACCATGTTCGCAAACGGCGCGACGTTTGCCTGGAGCCAGACCAAGATTCCCACCAGCGCCGCGAGCGCGAGGCTGTGGAAAAAAACGTAGCGCAAAATCGCGCCTTCGTGGCCGTACCAGTTCGTGGCGGTGCTCGCGACCACGATGCTTTGCGCGTCCACCATCTTGCCCATCACGCCGCCCGTGCTGTTCGCGGCGCACATGAGGATTGGGCTGAGGCCAAGCTGTTCAGACGAGATGCGCTGCAAGTTTCCGAAGAGCACGTTCGACGCGGTGTCCGAGCCGGTGAGCGCCACGCCGAGCCAGCCGAGCAGCGTCCCGCAAAAGGGATAGAGCGCGCCAGTGTGCGCGAGGGCCAGACCGAGCGTGGCATCGGTGCCTGAGTATTTCGTCACATAGCCGAGTGCCAGCATCGCCGCGATGGTGACGAGCGAGAAGCGGACGCGAACGAGCGTCTCGCAGTAGATGCGCGCCAATTCACCGAGACGAAATTTCATCAACCAGCCCGATAGAATCGCTGCCACGAGGATACCAGTGCCGGTCGCGGAGAGAATGTTCAACGTGTAAATCGCTTCATCGGGCGCGGCGTTTATGGGTGCGACGGGCGGCACGCGTTGAACAACTTGATGAAGGAAGGGGACGGGAAATTTGAACGCAGCCATACCATCGAGTAGTTTTTTCGTCGCCGGCAAGCCCCATAGAAAGACCAGCGCGCTCAGGAGAATCCACGGCATCCAAGCGCGGATGAGTTCGCTGGCGGGATAATGTTCTTTCGCCAGCGGTGATGACGCGGCTGCCGCACATTCGTGCGGCCAGATTTGCTTTGGCTTCCAAAAATGGAGCAAGAGCGCGGTCGCTGCGACCGAGCAAATCGCCGCGACAATATCGACGAGCCACGGGCCGTGGTAATTGGCGACGAGGAATTGCGGCAGCGCGAAAGCCGCGCCCGCGACGAATGCCGCGGGCCAGACTCCCATCATGCCGCGCCAGCCAGTGAACGCCCACACGACCCAGAATGGCACGAGCAGTGAGAAGAAAGGCAGTTGCCGGCCAGCCATCGCGGAAAGTTTCAGCGCGTCGAGTCCGGTCACTTTCGCGAGCGTGAGGATCGGCGTGCCGAGCGCGCCGTAAGCGACTGGCGCGGTGTTGGCGATGAGTGACAGCCCGCAAGCGGACAACGGTTTGAAACCGAGTTGGATCAGAATCGCAGCCGTCACGGCGACCGGCGTGCCGAAGCCCGCCGCGCCCTCGAAGAACGCGCCGAACGAAAAGGCGATCAAAATAATCTGGATGCGCGGATCGGGCGCGAGGTTCGCCAGATGCGAACGAAGCACGGCGAACAGCCCTTTGTTCACAGTGAGTTGGTAGAGGAAGATCAGGTTCAAGATAATCCAGCCGATTGGAAAAAGTCCGAAGCCCGCACCGTATAGCGTGGTTGCAGTCGCGGCTTTGATCGGCATGCCGTAAGCGAATAGTGCCACCGCGAGCGCGACGGCCAGACCGAGCAACGCGGAGAAATGAATCCGCATTTTGAGGATGGCGATGGAGCCAAGCAGAACAACGACGGGCAGCCCGGCGATCAGCGTCGAAAGGAAACTGTTTTGGAGCGGATCGTAGTTTTGTGACCAGTGCATCGCGTGATTTGGATGGCGGCGTTCATGCCGGAAAATTATTTGGCGCGCCTCTCGAAAAGTTGCCACGAGGAAAGACCACCGGCTCTCCGGCGTGAAGAGCCACGCGCAAGTTACAAGCGTAGAAAGATTTTGCGCTGATACAGGAAGCGAGCCAGCAGAAAAGTCATTGCCATGACGATCAGCGTGATGACCAGTTCGCCCGCGCTGCCGAAGAAAACTTTCACCGGCCCGCCCGCCAAGCGCGTCGCCAAATCTTTGAACTCAACAAAATTGTGGGCCAGGTAAATCGTCAACGGGTTGACGCCGATCCAGACGAACGGCGTGGCCCAGCGCTGGAATTTCCACACGTCGATGATTTGATAAAACACGCCCAGGAAGAGGCTGGCGTAGCCGCCGGCGACCAGCACGTAGGAGGAACTCCAGATTTTTTTGATGACGGGAAATTTCACGCCCCAGAAAAATCCGAGCAGCACGCACGCCGCTCCGGCACCGACTAGCCAAGCGACTTTCTTCTGATCGGAAAAATTTCCGCTCTTGAGCAGCAAGCCCGCGAAGACGCCCAGCAGACAGGTGCCAATTGCCGGTAGATTGCTCAAGAGTCCCTCCGGATCGTAGTGCCCATCCCATTTGCGAAACGGGAGGTATTGGAAGTCGATGTGGTTGGCGAGATTTCGGCCCTCCTCGAAACTGCCGGTGACGAAAGTAGTGGTCGAGTTGAACAGCTTGCGTGGATCATTGATGCCGGTCTGAGCGGACAGACGTTGCATGTTTTTCGTTTCGAGATTGATGTCGCGAATGGGAACCAGCGCCATCAACGCCCAGTAGCCCACGAGCAGCGCCACGCAACACGCAATCAGCCCGCGAAGTTTGAACGTGCAGAAAATAATCCCGGCGGCGAGATAACAGATTGCAATTCGTTGCAAAACCCCCATCAGCCGGACTTTTTCCCAGCCGCCCGCGAATCCGCCGTAGTAGAATATGCCGAGCAGGAGCATGATGACTCCGCGTGTCACGACCCGGCGGTAGGCTGTCGCGCGCCCGTGTTGCTCGATGGTTTTGCTCAAGGAGAACACGAGCGACACGCCGACGATGAAGACAAACAGCGGAAAAATAAGATCGTAAAAGGCGACTCCCTCCCAAGCTTTATGTTGAAGCTGGCTGGCCAACAGATTGACCGGGCCGCTTTGATTCACGCCATGAAGGGCTTCGACTATGTTCTCCGCGCCGACGATCCAGAACATGTCGAACCCACGCAAGGCGTCGAGCGAAAGCAAACGTCCGCTGGGAGGCTTGGAAGGCGAAGACTCGTTGGCGAGAGATTGGCTCATAGTGTCGATGAACAGTTTGGTTCCGGGTGAACGCGGCAAGCTCAAAGCCAACCGCACTGTCCGTCAAGGGAAAAACCGGATCGATGGCGGAACCGACGCGCGTTGTCGCAAAAAATCAGCGCCAGCAGGTGGACTGCTGACGCTGATGCGCGGTTTGACAGGCACTAATTGCGCGCCTCCTTTTGTTAGAAGTGCTCCGCGTAGATGAGGCGGAAGCATGGATTTTCCCCACAACTGAGTCCGTTGCGCGACTCCAGTTCCTCAGCGTGATCGTTGGCCGTGTTGGGTTCAACGACTTGAAAGTGGGCCTTTGACGAAAGCTTCTTGCCGACAGATCTTCTCTCCGAGAAGCTGCCGCGCAGGGCCAGGGCGTGGATCACTGCGGTGCATTCGTTCGAAGTCACAAATTGAATCAGCTCTGGGCCGGCCTGCGTGCATGTGGGCAAAACCAACGCGGTGTGCGCCACCAGGTTTAGGACCACCGTTGTCTCGACAGCAAACGGCAGGGTCCAAATTTCGCTTTTGAAAGCGCGGCTTTGTG
>JACPZS010000208.1 GCA_016195385.1 Verrucomicrobiota bacterium | reverse complement strand
GGCCGAGTGTCGGGCGTCCGGCTCAATCTCCGCAGGAGTTCGATGACTCAAGCGCGGCTAGGATATGCCGGACGCCCGCTCCTCAAGCGTCCTCAAGGCGTCACCGTTTATCGATGACGAGGCCAACATACAAGCGCGGCTGTGCTGAAAGCCAGCCGCAGCAGGTGCGGACGTGCGGCGGCTGGTGTTCTGCACGCAGACGCGATCCACCTAAATTGTCAACGAACCTATTGAACCAACCTCCAGTTGCGAGTCGGTTCCGCGCCGCACTCGGCTCACGAATATGCGGCGCAGCATGCTCAATGGTTATGCCGTCCCGCCTTCTCCATGGCTTCAATTTCTTCATACGAAGGCGCGCGCCAGAAGCGCGAGGGCCTTCCGTCGGGAGCGAAATCGCCGACCGCGAGCGTGCTGCCGTCCTTGGAAAAGCGATTCCAGGCGAAGCTTCGGCCTTTTTCATAAAATGTCAGCACCTCCTGCTGTGAATCCACGCTCCAAAGCCGCACCGTCGCGTCGTCGGCGGCCGAGGCGAGCAGGCGGCCATCAGGCGAGAAGCAGACACCGAAGATGAGCTGCTTGTGCCCTTCAAGTTTTTTCCCGATCGGGCCACCATCTTTCAAATTCCAAAGCTGGGTTTCTGTCGCGAGCATGGCGCTGTCCGGGGAAAAAACGATGTCGCGTCCGGTAGCGTCGGCGCCGCGCCAGTTGGTCCGTGTCTCCACATCCCATACTTGAGTGTAACTGGATCTGCCGTCCTGGTGGGCCGTGGCCAGCATTTTGTCATGGGGCGAAAACCGCATTTGCGTTGCGATCGCGGGCAGCCGGTTCGACGAGATCAGCTGTCCGGTATCGAAATTCCACCAGCCAAGCTGCAAATCCTCGGACGCGCTCACCAACACTTTTCCGTCGGGCGAGGCGGCCAGCGCGGTAACTGCGCCGGGCAGAGTGTTGGAACGAATCAACTCGCCGGAAACTGGATTCCGCCAACAGATGCTTCTTTCTGTGCCCGCCGTGACGAGCACTCGTCCGTCCAGCGGCGCGGCCAGCGCGACGGGTCCGGGTTTGTGCCATTGGTAGGATTTTGAGATCGGATTTGGTCCGAATTGATACGTGTCCACGATGCCGTCGTCGTAAGCTGCGAACGCCCACACTGGCTGATCCGCACGGTCCAAGAATCCGAAGCCAGTCACATTTACCGTGCGGTAGTGGCTGGTGGGCGCAATGATGGATTGGAAAATGGCCCGATCCGTCGTGCTTCGATATTCGAGCGCGCGATCTTCTCTCGCCACGACGGTGCGAGTGCCATCGACGGACAACCAAACAGGAAGCCAATCGTGAGAGCTCTCGGCCTCGGTGACCGACGCTTCGAGCGACCAAAGTTTCGGCGCGTCCCGCCCGGTCCCGGCGCCGCTGCTGGCGATCGTTCTTCCATCGGGCGCAAGCGCGATCGAAAAGATCTCGAAAAGATGGCCGCGCAGTTTTCGCACGGGCGAGAAGGTTTCAACATCCCAGATGCGAATCGTCGCGTCCGTGCTGGAGGTCAGCAAGCGCCGTCCATCCGGCGTAAAGATCACGCCGTTGATTGAACTCAGGTGCCCGGTCAGCCGGCCGCGATCCAATCGCCGGCCGGTGGCTGATTCCCAGACCATCAGCGGGATGTCGCCGCTCCAGCAGCCGGCGGCGATCTTCCTGCCGTCCGGCGAAAACGCGATGCTCCGCACCAGCGAGCCGTAACCACTGGCGTGGCTCAACAAGTTGGACGAACCCTCGAGCACGATGGGCGCAATCGCAGCTGACCCTATCGGCCAGAGCGTAATGCCCCGAGGTGTGTCCGTGGCCAGCCATTTGCCATCGGGTGAGAAGACTGGTGGCCCCTCTACATCATCCATCGAACGATATTCGCGCGTTCGCAGATTCCAGATCTGGGCTTGCCGCCAAATCTTGGCGTTGAAGGGCCTTGGTTGCCAGGTCACTAAAAAATCGCCGTGCAAGGCGATGGGGCCGGCGGCATTCGTGAGCGCGGGACGCGATTCAGCCCACGTCGCGGTGTCGAAAAAACGAATCGTGGATCCACCGGAGGCGATCAATTCCCTGCTGTCGGGAGTGAACACAACCGAGGCGTGATTGACCCCGTCGGCTGGGCCATTTTTCAGCAGGGCGACTTCTGCACGGGAACGAGCATCAACGATGGCAATCTGCGATTCGGATGCCGTGGCGAGCCATTTGCCATCGGGCGAGAACTCCATCCACCAAACTAAATCCTTCATTGGCGGAAGGAATTCGTGCGGGTCGCCCTGGCAGCGTTGCCATAGATAACGCCACTCGAAGCCGGGCGGCGCGGCGGCGTTGTTCGTCGGGCGGTGTCGGTTCAGGATTTCCAGCGCGTGGCCAATGTCTTCACGTTCGAGGTGCTGCTGCACTTGCTTCATGTCCGCCGCGTAGAGGTTGCGTTCGGCACGCTGGTTTTGTTCGAGCGCGTCATTGCGCGCCGCGAGCGCTTCATTTCGGGCAGCGACCGCGTCGTTGAGCGCCGCGCGCGATTTCTTCCCTTCATCCTCAGCTTTGCGGGAGGCCTGGCGCTCCCGGATGTACAACACTGTCGCGAGCGTGAAACCGATAACAAGCGCGGCGGTCACCATGCTCGCTGAAACAAACATGACCTTGTTTCGACGCGCGAATTTCTGGAGGCGATAGGCCGCGCTGGGGGGCCGCGCCAGGACCGGTTCGTTATTCAGATGCCGTTGAATGTCCGCGGCCAGACCCGTGGCCGTCTCGTAACGGCGCGCACGATCCTTTTCCAGACACTTCATCACGATCCAATCCAGGTCGCCGCGGATGAGCGTCGCCAGTTTGGCCGGCTCCGCCTGGCGATGTTTCGCGATAGCCGTCAGCTCCGCCGCCACGAGTGTGCTGATGCGCGTCGAGGGGCGCGCCGGTTCCACGTCGCGAATGGTGCGGCGAATTTCGTCCAAACCAGAACGGAGGAGTTGCTGCGCGTCGAATGGCGTAGCGCCCGTCAGCAGTTCGTAGAGCAACACTCCGAGCGAATAAATATCGCTGCGCGTGTCAATGTCCATGCTGGTCATCACGGCCTGCTCGGGACTCATGTAGGCCGGCGTGCCGATGAATTGCTCGAAGGCGGTGAACAGAGTTTTGTCGGTGAGACGCTGCTGTGTGGCCTTGGCGATGCCGAAGTCGATCACCTTGGGCACGGCGACGCCATCGTTCACTGTGGCCAGAATGTTCGACGGCTTGATGTCGCGGTGGATGACGCCTTTTTGATGCGCGTGCTGGATGGCGTGGCAAACTTGCGTAAAAAGCGCGAGCCGCTGGGAGGTGGGCAGATTATTCTGGTCGCAGTAGTCGGTGATTTTGACCCCGCGCACCAGTTCCATCACGAAGTAGGGCCGGCCCGTTTCCGTCGCGCCCGCATCGTAGATTTTGGCAATGTTCGGGTGATCCATCAGTGCCAGCGCCTGCCGCTCGGCCTCGAAGCGGGCGATGACCGACTTGGTGTCCATGCCGAGCTTGATGACCTTGAGCGCGACGCGGCGGCGCACCGGCTCCTCCTGCTCGGCCATGTAAACCACACCGCAGCCGCCTTCGCCGATTTTCTGGAGCAGCTTGTAACGGCCAATAAGGTCGCCCGCTTGCTCCAACGAAGTCTCCAGCGTGGCAACGACGGTGGTGTTCTTGAGAAAAGTTCCCGCTTCCTCGTGCGCGCGAAACAGCGCGTCGAGCTGCTTTCTCAATTCCGGATCACTCTGGCAAACTTCGTCGAGAAAACTGGCGCGCTCGGCCAAGGAGTTTTTCTCCATCGCCTGGCCAAAGAGTTCGATTAGTCGATCTGAGTTTGCATTCATTCTCGCGTCGCAGGGCCACGGCCCTTTGACTTACATGCGCCGTATAGCCATGAATTCCCTCAAGTAATTTTGCCAACGTCTGCGCCGGATTCCCTACGCATCTCCTGAAACAGCCATGCGCGGGCGAAAGCCCAAAGGCGCTCCGCCGTGCTGAGGGACACGTTCAACTCGTGCGCCGCCTGTTCCTGGGTCAGGCCGACGAAGAAACAGAGCTTCACCAACTCCGCCGCGCGCGGGTTGAACGCGACGAGCCGTTCGAGCGCTTCATCCAGCGCCAGCAATTCATCGTCGGGCATCGGCAAAGGCAGCTCCACTTGATCGAGCTCTACGCGCTCCATTTCACCGCCGCGTTTGAGCCGGTGCTTTCGCCGGGCGCATTCCACGAGTATCCGGCGCATCGCCTCCGCCGCCGCGCCGAAGAAATGCGAACGTCCCCGCCACTGTCGCTGATCCGATCTGGCGAGTCGCAACCACGCCTCGTGAACGAGCGCGGTGGCTTGCAAGGTCTGGCCGGGTTTCTCCTGCGCCATTTTCATCGCGGCCAGTTTGCGAAGCTCTTGGTAAACAAGCGGGAGCAGTTCGTCGGCGGCCTTGGATTCGCCTTGTTGGACACGGTCGAGGATGCGGGTCACGTCGCTCATGCACGAAACTATTAGGCGAATGATCGCCCAACACAAGACCGGGCAGGCTGCACTAATCACGAGCGCCATTGTGTGGTGAAGTTTTGTCCCCTCTTCAACCTGCAAGCGTTGATTTGCATTCTGGCTGTTGTTCAAACGAACTCTTATTGCCGAATTCCACGCTGGAATCACAGTGGCCGTCGGCGATAGATTGCCGCCAACAAATCAATGCCGCCGCCGCTGCTGAATCTTAACTTCACGCGCCAACTCGTGCGCTGGCTCTTGCTGGCGGGCGTGACTGGTTGCCTCAGCCCGGCGCGACTGCTCGCCGACGAGTTTGATTTCTTTGAGAGAAAAATCCGGCCCGTGCTGATCGAGCGTTGTTACAAGTGTCACAGCGCGGAGAGCGAGAAACTCAAGGGCGGGCTATTGCTCGATTCTCGCGCGGGAATACTCAAGGGCGGTGAGTCGGGCCAGCCGGCCATCGTTCCCGGTCAGGCGGAACGGAGCCGGCTCATCGAGGCGATTCGTTACCTGAACGATGACCTCCAGATGCCGCCGAAGAAAAAATTGTCCGCCGAACAAATCGCCGACTTTGTGGCCTGGGTGAATTCCGGCGCGCCGGATCCGAGGACGAATCCGATTTCGGATTTGAGATCTGGAGTCTCGGAGTTGAAGTCTCAAACTGCGAAAGCAGTCGAGCATTGGGCGTTTCAGTTGCCAAAAGATCAGCCCATACCGCCGGTTCGAAACCCACGCTGGCCACAGACGCCGATTGATAATTTCATTCTCACCAAACTTGAAGCGCGCGGGATCGGGCCATCGCCGCGCGCCGACAAACGCACGCTCATCCGTCGCGCCACTTACGATCTCATTGGCCTGCCGCCGACTGTAAACGAGATTGCGGATTTTCTCGGCGACAACTCGCGCGATGCGTTTGCCAGAGTCGTCGCTCGCTTGCTCGCGTCGCCGCACTACGGCGAACGCTGGGGCCGCTACTGGCTCGACGTGGCGCGCTACGCGGACACCAAGGGCTATGTTTATAGTGACCGTGAGGAGGGCCGTTTCGTCCACTCGCACGTCTATCGCGACTGGGTAATCCGCGCGTTCAACGATGACCTGCCATACGATCAATTCCTTGTTCAACAAATCGCCGCCGATCAACTTCCCGATTCGTCGAACCCGCGTTTCGCTTCGCTCCAGCCGCAATTCGCCGCGATGGGTTTTCTCACGTTGGGCCGGCGGTTTCTCGGCGTCGTGCATGACATCATCGACGACCGCATCGACGTCGTGATGCGCGGCACGCAGGGCTTGAGCGTCGGCTGCGCGCGCTGCCATGACCACAAGTTCGATCCGATTCCGACGCGCGATTACTATTCGCTCTACGGCGTCTTTAACGGCTGCACGGAGAAAATGCTCGCGCTCAATCCGTCGAACGCGACGAACGCCATCGCGTCCGAGTTTGAAAAAAGTTTCCGCGAACGCGTCGAGAAATACAATCAGACGATGCAAAAACGGCGCGAGGAATTTTCCAACCGCTTTCGCGCGAAAGTCGCCGACTACCTCGTCGCGGCGCTCGACACGCGAAAACTGCCGAGCGAGGAGTTCTACGAAATCCGCGGTCCGGACGATTTGAATCCCACCGTCGTTCGCGCCTGGGAAGCCTGGCTGTTGCAGACGACGAATTCGTTTCATCCGGTGTTTGCGCCTTGGAACGCACTGCGCGAACTGGCGGAAAAAGAATTTGCCTCACGCGCGCCGGACATTCTGGCGCGGTTTTCTGCACCGAATGCAAACAGCGAAAACGTCAATCCCGCTGTTATCAAGGCGCTCACGGAAAAGCCCGTTGCTTCCCTGCGCGACGTGGCCGGGCGCTATGGCCAACTGCTTGCGAACGCGCATCAGCAGTGGCAGACAAACGTGCAACTCGCGTTGACGAACAAAACAGATTTGCCTGTCACACTGCCGGACGCCGCGCAGGAGCAATTGCGGCAGGTACTCTACAGCATCAATTCACCGGCCACTGTTCCCGTGCTCGCTGTTGCGGACCTCGAGTGGTATTTCGACGAAGGCGCGCGCGTGGAACTTTTCAAACTGTTTTCCGAAATCGAGCGGTGGATTGTGAAAGTCGGCAGCTCGCCACCGTTCGCCGTTACTTTGGAAGACCGGCCGACGCAAAAAAATCCACGCGTGTTTCTGCGCGGCAATCCCGCGAACAAAGGCGACGAAGTACCGCGCCAGTTTTTGGAAATCGTCGCGGGCAAAGCACGGCAGCCGTTTCAACGCGGCAGCGGGCGACTGGAAATGGCCGAGGCCATCGCGAGCAAAGATAATCCGCTGACGGCGCGCGTGATGGTGAACCGCATCTGGCTGCATCACTTCGGCGCGGGCCTCGTCACGACGCCGAGCGACTTCGGCACGCGCTGCGAACCGCCGAGCCATCCCGAATTGCTTGACTGGCTGGCGCAGCGATTCATCGACGACGGCTGGTCGATCAAAAAGTTACACCGGCTCATCCTGCTTTCGAGCGTCTATCAACAAGTCAGCGACGCGACGACGAACGCAGGCGCGTTGCAGATCGATCCAGAGAATCGCCTGCTCTGGCGCATGAACCGGCAACGGCTGGACTTCGAGGCAATGCGCGATTCGCTGCTCGCGGCGGCGGGCCGTCTCGATAATACGCTCGGCGGCAAGCCGACGGATTTGACGACGAAACCTTTCTCCACACGCCGCACCGTTTACGGTTTTCTCGACCGCCAGTTTCTACCGGGACTGCTGCGCGTTTTCGATTTCGCCAACCCGGATATGCATGCGCCGCAGCGTTTCACCACCACCGTGCCACAGCAGGCGCTGTACTTCATGAACAGCCCGTTCGTCGTCGAGCAGGCGCGCGTGTTGGCCGCACGCAGCGCCCCGGCAGCGACGCAGCAATCCGAGCAGCGCCTGCGCCGTCTGTATCAACTCGCCTTCCAGCACGAGCCGGCACCGCGCCAACTCGAAGCTGGTTTGCATTTCGTCAACTCCGCGCTGGCCGAGCCGACGCTCGAACCAACGAAACCGATTGTTTCCGCGTGGGAATACGGCTGGGGCGCATTCGATGAAGCCGCGCAACACATCACGAATTTCCAGGCGTTGCCGCACTTCACGGGCACGGCGTGGCAGGGCGGCGCGAACTGGCCCGATGAAAAACTTGGCTGGGTGCAGCTCACCGCCGACGGCGGCCACGCTGGAAACGATTTACAACACGCCGCGATTCGCCGCTGGATCGCGCCGCTCGATGGCGTCGTGACGATTGCCGGCACGATCAACCACGAGCACAAGGAAGGCGACGGCATTCGCGCGCGTGTCGTGAGCAGCCGCGCCGGACAGTTGGGAAGCTGGACGCTGCACAACCAAAAGCAGGAAACGAAATTTGAGGCCATCGAAATGAAGACGGGCGACACGCTGGATTTCGTCGTGGATTTCAACGCCAACCTGAACAACGACGATTTCACGTGGACGCCAACGATTAAATTGAAAAGCGGAACAGCCGCTGCGTCATCCAGCAATTACCCGACGGAGTGGAACGCGAAAAAAGAATTCACCGGTCCGCCCGAACCACCGCCCGCGCCGCTCAACGCGTGGGAAAAGCTCGCGCAAGTCTTGTTGCTCTCGAACGAGTTCATGTTTGTGGATTGAACTGTCTGACGATGCGGGCAAATGCCTGCGCTTGAATTGCTCGCAGAAAATTGCGTCCTGCTGCGAACGCTACTTCCGAAGTTCAGCGGTGCGGGATCAGGCGATAAAATCTGGCTCGCTCGTTGAAAGCGCCCTGAGAAATGAATTGGAGGGAACCGTTTTCGATCTGATTCGTCGCCACCGGATACCAATCGGTTAGGTTCGTGGATACTTGCACAATCCCTTCAGGAAAAATTGGCAACCAACGCACGCGGAACTCTCCTTTGACGGAGTCAAACGCCACCATCGGTGAATTGGGAAGTGAAACGAACAAAGGAAATTGCATCTCGCTTGATCCGTCATCTGCGTCGGTCACTGTCAGCGTGATTGTGGTTGTCCCAGTCATGCCTGCGATTGGGGTGACGATGACAAACCGATCAATTCCGCAGCCAGCCAAAGCGATACCGTCATCGCGAACGAGGTTGGTGTTCGATGACCTTCCGTTCAATCTCAGTAAATCAGACCTGGTTTCGACGTCTCCAACCGTGATGAGCAACGGCCCTAGCACTGAATTCATCGGAATCCCTTGCGGGCCGAGTTGACTGATCTTTGGGGGATTGTTGAAGTCGATAAGCGTGTATCGAAACGAGGTGCAATCGCTGAGGCCATTCGTGTACGTCACGGTGAACGTGATGATGTCACTGCCATGTGTGTTGAGCGCAGGAGAGATAAACGCGGCGCGACGAGTGCCTTGGCCGCCGAAGAAAATATTGTTGTCCGGCACCAGCGCGGGGTTCGAGGAATGGCCGCTCATCTTGGCTTCACCTCCGCCGGGCACCTCCGCAATAAGGATAGGAATCAACGCGGTGCTCTGATTGCATCCGCAATCAATCTGATCCGGAATTGGCGCGATCAGGCGCGGCCCCGGAGGCGATTGCACCGTCACCAAGAAGTGTGTGCTTGCGATCAATCCTTCATCATCGGTAACCGAAACCGTAATGATCGATTCACCCGTGCGGCAAGGAAACGGAGTAAAGGTGAGTTTACGATTATTGCCGGTGCCATCGAGAACAATGTCTTCCACCGGCACAACATTCGTGTTCGAGGACGTGACGCGCACACTCAGACTGGTGGCTGAGGTGTCGCGGTCGCTGATGGTGAACGGAATCAGTATTTGAAAATCGTTTGCCGGAAGCATGTAGTCAGGGATGGAGGAAATCGTCGGCGGGGTGTTGTCCGCCGTCACCGTCAGAGTAAACGTCGTGCTCGCCGACAGCGCGCCATCACTCAGAATCAGCGTAATCTTCGTCGAGCCGATTTGATTCACCGCCGGTGTAATTGTTACCGTGCGAAAAGAGTCGGCACCGTCGAAAATAATTTGCGATCTGGGCACCAAGTCGGTGTTGGACGATTCTCCCGTCACGGTCAGTTCGGAGAAAGGAGTGCAGGGTGCAGCAACGCGGAATGCTATTGGCCCGAGGGTGTGATTGACGGAGATCGCGTGATCCAAGACGGAGCTGATAGTGGGAGGCTGGCCGCACGAACTAACGACGAGTGTGAACTGATTGGTCGCGCTCAATCCATCTGCATCACGCACGATGATTGTTATCGCTGCTGCGCCCGAAACACGCTTTTGCGGAATCAAATTGATGACTCGATTCGTGCCCATTCCCGTAAACACGACGTTACGAAGTGGGAGCAAATTCTCCGGCGAAGTAACAACGCTGGCGGAAAGTTGCAGCAAATCCGCTGGTGTCTCGGCATCGAAAATGGAGAAGGAGACGCAACCGGAACCGTTCACACTGATCCCCCGATTCGGAATGAGCGAAATCGTCGGTGGCGTGTTTGTGGCTTCGACGGTCAGGAAAAATGATGTGCCGGCTTGTCCGCCGTACTTATCCGCCACATAGATGGTGATAATGGCTTTCCCGAACAGATTTGGCGTCGGTGTGATGGTCACGGTGCGGTTATTGTTGGTACCGGCAAAGACGATTTGCGAATTGGGAATCAAGTTCGTATCAGAGGAACTGCCGAATAATTTAAGGCTGCGGATAGATCCGCCACAAGCACCCGAAATGATGAACGGAATGGGGCCGATTGAATTTGGAGAAACTGCGGTTTGATTCGGAATTTCAGTTATCGCCGGAGTGCCGTTGCAAAATATCACATTAAGCAGCGCGGAAGCGACGGCACTCATTCCTTTGGAATTTACCACTGTGATCGAGAACCCTGCCGTGCCGAATTGATCCGGAAGTGGTGTCAGCGTCAGCGTGCGATTCGTGCCCGTGCCGCTGATCAAGATGTTTTCCTTCGGCAACAATGCGGGATTGGATGAAGCGGTGACGAATTTCAATTCGTCCGGTGGGGTTTCCAGATCGAATACGCTGAACGTGGTCGAAACCGGAAGGCCAGGATCACTCACAAGCGTCGTTACGCTCGGGATTCTCGAAATCACCGGCGCGTCCGGTACGGCTTTTATGGTGAGGTTGAATTGGATCTGCGCGACGAAGCCACTTTTGTTCAGGACGTAGAGGAAGATTTCCGTCATGCCCGCCTGACCGGGTGCTGGCGTGATGGTAACGGTGCGCTCTCGGTCAGCACCGCCAAAAACGATGTTGGTGACTGGAACGAGTCGAGTATCCGACGAATTTGCGAACAGCATCAAATCCGTGTCTGGTTGGCCGCAGGAGTTGCTTACCAGAAGTGAAAGCGGTCCGACGAGCTGGTTTGAAACAATGATCATGTCCGGCACGGCGCTGATGGTCGCGCCGTCAAAACAATGAGCAACCGAAGCGTTGATGTGCAGGGCTGGAATCAAGCTGACAAGGCACACACAGATCAAACCGCGCCACGACCACCTTCCTTCAGAAGTTTGAGTTTGGTTGATTTCCATCTAGGCCAAGCCTAGCACAGAAGTCACGTTGACCAATTGGTTTCTGTTTGTGGCACCGCTGCCAACTTTTGATGCACACACAAGCAGTGTTGCAGGCAAGAGTCGCTGAGAAACGCGCCCGCAAGGACAGAAACCCGGCTTGAGTGCATGCGAGACTGCGATTAAAACCAGACTGGATTCACGCCGCGCGTTCCTGCCATAGTTCGCGCGTTGCTCTGGATCGCCACGCACAACACGCCCTGCTTACGTCTCTGCTGCGGGACATGTCGCGCTCGTTTTATTTGACGCTGCGCGTGCTGCCCGCGCCGGTGCCTCCGCAAATCGGCCGTTCCACATCTGCACCCATTGCTGCAAGACGATGACGCTCAAGTGCGCCAGGCAGCGGTGGAAGCCATTGGGAAAATCGAAACGAATTCCGGGAAGATGAACTGAGTGGCTTGCGCCGCGCTACTGGCTTCGCCGAAGGCGATTGCGGTTTGGTCATCGTCCCGCTAATACTCCAGCGTGCCGCCGGAAAACACCGAACAGCGCAAGCTGGCCGCGATCATGTTCACGGACATGGTGGGCTATAGCGCGCTGGCGCAACGCAACGAAGCGCTCGCGCTCGAGTTGTTGGAGGAACACCGCCGGCTGGTGCGACCGATCTTCGCCAGACACGGTGGGCGCGAAATCAAAACCATCGGCGACGCGTTCATGGTCGAGTTCGCCAGTCCGGTCGAGGCCGCGCGCTGCGCCATCGCGATGCAGCAAATTCTTCACGAGCACAACACCAGCGCGACACCGGAACGCCAACTGCGCATTCGCATCGGGTTGCACCTCGGCGACGTGGTGCATCGTGACGGTGACGTGTACGGCGACGGCGTGAACATCGCCGCGCGCATCGAGCCACTGGCGGAACCGGGTGGGATTTGCCTGACGCAGCAGGTGTTCGATCAGATTCACAACAAGATTCCCGAACCTTTGCGCAAGCTGGGACAAGGCGAACTCAACAATATCCAGATGCCGGTGAATATTTACCGGGTTGTTCTGCCGTGGGAAGCGCGGTGCTCGCCCGCGCTGGAGCGGATGAGATTTCGTCTGCGACAGAAGAAAGTTCCGGCGCTCGCCGTGGCAATGGTCGCATTGGCGCTCGCCGGCGTGATCTGGGCAACCATGCACCGAATTCGTGCGGTCACTCGCGCGGATCACTCGCCGCCGGCTGTTCCGGAAGCCGAACTGGAAACCACCAATCGCCTGAACCGGCTCGTCGTGCTGGCGCTGAAAAACCTGTCTGGCGACAGCAATCAGCAATACTTCGCGGAAGGAATCACGGACGTGTTGAGCACCGAGTTGGGCGGGATTCGACCGCTGAAAGTCCGGTTCATTTCAGCCGCCGACCGCGTGGCGTTTGCGGCGAAGCCCGTGTCGGAAATCGCGCGGGCGCTGAAAGTGGATGCCGTGGTGCGCGGTTCGGTCCAGACGGATGGCAAGCGGGCGATCATCGCGGTCCAATTGATTGACGCTGCGACGGAGAACACGGTCTTGAGCACGAACTTCAACCGGGACTTGAGCGAGGGTCTCAAGTTGCAGATTGAAGTGGCGCAGGCCGTCGCACGCGAGGTCGTCGCTTCTTTGGCGCCCGAACAACACGCGCGTTTGGCGAATGCCCGCCGGGTAAATCCTGAAGCTTACCTGGAATACTTTCGCGGGCGCCTTTTCTGGAGCAAGCGCGGCAAGGAGGATTTGGAAAAAGCCCTCGAACACTTTCAGAAAGCGATCAGCATCGATGCGACTTATGCAGAGGCGTGGTCGGGAGTGGCGGATGCCTACAGCGCGCTCGGCTATCGCGGGTTTCTCTCGCCGAAAGACACGTTCCCGAAAGCCGAAGACGCCGCGAAACAGGCGCTCGCCAAGGACCCCAACCTGGCGGAGGTGCACACGTCGCTAGGTCTGGTTCAGGTAAACGCCCATGATTGGCAAGGCGCGGAGAAGAGTTTCCAACAGGCGCTGAAATTGAATCCAAGTTACGCCCACGCGGCTCATTGGTATTCACACTTGCTCGTGGCTCAGGGGCGGATGGCGGAATCGTTACAGCAAAGTTTGACCGCGCTCGATCTGGCGCCGGTCGATATGCCCATCAACAATCATCTGGTTTGGCACTACCTCATGGCCGGTAACTACGAGCAGGCGAGAGTGCAGGGAGAAGTGACTCGGAATCTTGGGGAGAGCCTGCCACTGGCTCACTTCTTCCTGGGTTCAGCGTACCGTTACTTGGGGCGTTACGAGGACGCGATCCGCGAGTTAAGTTTTGCCGCCTCGCGTGGCAGCGTCGAAGTGGAAGGGGAGTTGGGTTTTACCTACGCCCGCGCTGGAAATCGCGCCGAAGCGCGAAAAATTCTGGAACGTTTTCAGCAACGATCCCGCAACGGCGAATACGTCGCGCCTTTTTTCGTTGCGCTTGTTTATACCGGATTGGGCGACCGGGCGGCGGCGCTGGATTGGCTGGAAAAAGCGGCTGAGGACAAATCAGCGTGGCTGATCTATCTCAAAGTCGAGCCGATGCTCGAAAGTCCCCGCAATGACCCCAGGTTCAGAGTCCTGCTGAAGCAGTGGAACTTGG
>JACPZS010000207.1 GCA_016195385.1 Verrucomicrobiota bacterium | reverse complement strand
GCCAGCGCTTCGGCGGCACGCCGTCGCTCTTCGATCTCGGCACGCAACGCTTCATTAACCGAACTGAGTTGCTGCGTCCGCTCGTCCACTTTTTGTTGCAGCGATTCATTGTGCTGCTGGATTTCCGCGCGCAGACGTTGATTTTCCAGAGCGCACGCGGTGTTGGTGAGAATGATGGACAGGAGACTGAGCGGCAGGTTTTTGATCTTGCCGGCCGGATCCTTCGGCACTCCGACGAACATCCCGGCCACGCCCGAGCGTGTCACGAGGCTGTGCAAAATCAACGGCCCGGCGGCCGACAATGTTTTAGGCTGCACGATCAGCGCCCGGCTTTGCCGCAGCGCCCAGCCGAACGCCCCGGATTCAATCTCGGCCGTGACCCGCGTTTTCACTTCAGCCGCGGCCTCTTCCGGCAGGCACGTGGCCAATTGAAAACTCCAGTCCGGCGGTCCGCTCAAAAAAAACGCCGCTGCCTCGAACAGTCCCAGGCTTTGCAGATAAAGCTCCGCGAGCGCCAGCGTGGCGGCGGCATCGTGGCACTCCTGGAGATCCCGTTGAAAATTTTCGAGGGACGAAAAAAGCGTGGCGAAGTTGCACACCTGACCGCCGTTGTGCTCCAGTTCCTGGATCTCACGCGCGATCATGCGCGGGTAAAAATCGCGCGCGATTGGCCCGGAGGTTCCGTCGCCGGGTGGTTCAGATAAACAAACTGAGGGCATCATCAAATTGGCGGTCCACTTCTTTCACCACCGTCCGAAGGCTCGCAGGGCCGAGATTCAGCCGGTTCCAGGCGTCCATTTCGAGCGTCGGCGGCAACGGCTCGCCGCTGAAGCCAAGTTCCAGACTGTGCGCCAATATATCCGCGACATGAATCATCGACGCTTCGAGCGGATAGCGCGCCGCCGCGTGCGGCGCATGATGCCAGCGCACCGTGTCCACTACCGCCGGCGCGAACAGCCACCGCTCCAGGAGCACGCTGCCGATTTCGGCGTGGTTGACACCCAGAACTTCGGTTTCGGCTTCGGTCAAAGTCCGATCCGTCTCGGCCCGGCGCGCGAAGACTACCGGCAACTGCTCCGGCACGCGCAGGCACATGACCAGCCGGCCGATGTCGTGCAGCAGACCCGCGAGAAAAAATCGTTCCGGATTCGCATCCCGGCGGTAAACCGCCAGCACCCGGGCGCTGATGCCGCACGCGAGGCTGTGCTGCCAGAACAATTCCAGATCAAACAGCGTGGCCGGAATTTGGTGAAAATGTTCGATTGCGAACGTCACCGCAATCAAGTCACGGATTTGCTGCATCCCGATCAGCGTCAACGCTTCGGAAATGGTTTCGATGCGCGTGGGAAACCCATAGAACGGGCTGTTGGCAATCCGCAACAGGCGGGTGGCCAGGCCGGCATCTGTTTCGATAATCTCGCCAAAACGATCGAGCGAGGAGCGCGGGTCGTTGAGCGCCGCGTTCAATTCGTGGTAAAGCGCGGGCAACGTGCCGATGGACTCGACCTCCTCCGCCCAATTAGTGGCCACCGATTTCATGCGGCGCGGGAATACGTCGTGCGCCTGGCTTTGCGCTGGGCGCAGACTTCGAACAATTCGATGACCACCGGATTCCCCAAATCCTGCCGGTGAAACAGTTCATGCAGCGAGCTGCGCGCGGCATTCTCCCGGGCGGCATCGCACGGATGGACTTCGCGCGGAGAGCCAGTGGCATTGTCCCGGATCGCCGCCGAATCCACGCCCCAGGCTTTCAGGACGCTGATATGGCGTTCCGTCAATTCACGTCCGGCCGCGATCAAAAGTTGACCGTGCAAACTGGTGACATCGGCGGTGAGGGTCATCCCCGGTGCGAGCCGATTTACTGGTATTGTAGGCATAATTTCTAACAGAACGTTGTTGCCCGTGTATCGGCGGGAACCGAGGGTGCCTTTACCCAATTTTGCGTCCATCGTACCGCCAGCGTCGGCACGGTCGCAAACGCCGCGCGACGCGAAGAAAAGATGGATTCAGCGGTGTTGCTGGTTATGCTCGCCTCACTGCCACTCATGCGATCATCGCTTTCATCGAATAATGGTACCGGGCCTGCACTGGCGAAACCGGCATGAACTCGCCCGCTGGCACTTCAGCGCCACCTGCCCGCGCAACCTCCACCCGCCACTGGCTGCTGCTGTTCGCGGCGACGCTCGCCATCATCACCTACATCGATCGCGTGTGCATCTCGCAGGCGAAAGACAGCATCCAGCAGGAATTCTCGCTGACGAATGCCCAGATGGGCTGGGTTTTTGCCGCGTTCGCCTGGGCGTACGCGCTTTTTGAAATTCCCGGCGGCTGGCTGGGCGATCAAATCGGGCCGCGCAAGGTGCTCATGCGCGTCGTCCTGTGGTGGTCGATTTTCACGGCGGCCACCGGCTGGGTGAAAAATTTTACCGCTTTGCTGGTGACGCGCTTTCTGTTCGGCGCGGGCGAGGCCGGCTGTTTTCCGAATTTGACCAAGGCTTTCTCCACTTGGTTGCCGCGCCACGAACAAAGCCGCGCCGTCGCCGTGATGTGGTTGAGCGCGCGTTGGGGCGGCGCGTTCACACCGTCGCTCGTCGTGGTCGTCCTGTCGCTCATGTCGTGGCGGCACGCGTTTGAATTGTTCGGCGCTCTCGGGATCATCTGGGCCGTTTGTTTTTACGCGTGGTTCCGGGACAACCCGGCGGAACATCGCGGCGTCAACGCGGCTGAACTCGAATTGCTTCGCGAAGTTCGTCAGAATTCCTCCACCCACGCGCGCGTGCCGTGGAACGCGCTGCTCACCTCACGCACCGTCTGGTTGCTGTGGCTCCAATACTTTTGCTTCTCGTACGGCTGGTACTTCTACATCACGTGGCTGCCGACGTATTTGAAGGAAGCCCGCGGTTTGGAACTGCAAAAAAGCGCGCTGCTCGCCGGTCTGCCACTTTTCTTCGGCGGGATAGGGGCCATGCTGTCCGGCTCGCTCTCCGCGTGGCTGGCCCGGCGATTCGTCGATGTCACGCGCACGCGCCGCTTTCTCGCTTACACCGGCTACCTCGGCGCTGCCGGAATGCTCCTGCTTTCACCCACTCTTCACGATCCGGTTTGGGCGATGATCGCCATGGGCATGGCCAGCTTTGCACTCGATCTCGCGTTGCCGGTATGTTGGAGCACGTGCCTGGACGTCGGCGGCCGTTGCGCCGGCACGCTCTCTGGCAGCATGAACATGTGCGGCAACATCGCGGGCGGCGTGGCGCCTGTCGTGGTTGGGTACATCCTCGATTACAGTCACCGTAATTGGCTCATCATTTTTTGGATCTCGGCGGCAATTTATGTCGTCGGCGCCATCTGCTGGCGCTGGATCGATCCTGTCACGCCGCTCGAAAAATCCGAATCGAAGCCGACGGCTTGATCGCGAGCGCTTCACGCATCAATCCCGCGCCACCGGCCCGCAAATCGGCTGGCTCGTTCGTTCCAGTTCCAAGAGCAGTCGCTTGCGCCACAAACCACCGCCGTAGCCGCCCAGTTCGCCGCTCGCATTCACGACGCGATGACACGGGATCACAATCGCGAGGCGGTTTAACCCGTTCGCATGACCGACCGCGCGCTGCGCACCCGCCCGGCCCACGCGCCGCGCCAGTTCGACGTAAGAAATTGTTTCGCCGTACGGAATTCGCTGCAACTCCGCCCACACTCGCTCTTGAAATTCGCTGCCCGGCGCGACTAGGGATGTCTCGAAGCTTCGTAATTTTCCGGCGAAGTACCGCGCGAGTTCGGCTTCGAGTTTCGTCAGATGCGCGTGTTCGCCGGGAACGAGCGCCATTTGGAAGCAACGCCGGATCGCTTCCAACTGGCCTTCGATCATCCGGCGATCCGTGAATTCAAGCAGACAAATTCCCTGGTTCGTCGCTCCGGCGATCAGCGGGCCGAGCGGGCTTTCGATCATCTTGGTGACGATGCAATCGCCGTCGCGACTCCCGCCCGGTGCCGCGCCAAAAGTTTTGCCAAACGCGTCGCGAAAACCGCTGTGCGATTCATAACCGTGGCCGAGAGCGACATCGTCCAGACTCACGCCCTCCCGCAGTTGAGTGAACGCCCGTTGCAACCGCCGTGCGCGGCAATACGCGGCGAACGTCATGCTGTAGTGCTGCAAGAACCATCGGCGCGCCCGCGTCGGCTCGATGCCCAGTTCGCGCAGCGTGTCAGCCGTGATGCGTTCGTCGCCGGCGGATTCGACGTGTGCCAGCAAGGCGGCAACCCAATCCGGCGGACGGCCATCCGTCTCCAGCGGAAGACAACGTTTGCACGCGCGGTAGCCAGCGAACATCGCATCACCGACGGAACAGAAAAATTCCACGTTCTCCGGTCGCGGTTTTTTCGCAGGGCACGAAGGGCGGCAAAAAATTCCAGTGGTGCGCACGCCCGTCCAAAAAATTCCGTCATAACTGGCGTCACTCGCGAAAAACGCGCGCTGCATTTCGTCCACAACTGGCCTGAGTTTCATGCGGCCATCATAGCGAAGCGCGCCGCAGAGCTTCCACCGAAAATTGGACAACGAATTCGCGCAGGCAGCGTGAACCGAAGTTGAAATTCTGGCCGGTCGATTTCGTCAAGCGCGCACAAACTCATGCTCGCGCTCGCGCACCACGAGCACCGGACACGGCGCACGGCGCACGATATTTTCCGCGATGCTGCCCAGCAGCACATGCTTGAGGCCGGTGCGCCCATGCGTGGAGACGATGATGAGATCGCTCTCGTTCTCGCCGGCGGTGGCGATGATTTCCTGCGCGGGCGTGCCGCTGCGCGTGATCGTGCGAGCCGTCACCGTGGGCGGAACTTCCGCCGCGGCCAGTTTGGCCAGCTCCCCGTCGGAGGCTTCCTGCAACGAGCGCACGAGTCCGGCGAGATCGACGACACCGTATTCTCCGTAGGCATCCGGCGGCGTGATCACGTGCAGTAAAGTGAGTTCCGCGCCGAACTGCGCCGCGAAGGCGAGCGCGTAGCGCAAGGCCTGGCGCGATGTTTCGGAAAAATCCGTCGGCACGAGAATTTTCTTTATGCGCAGGGATGCGCTCGCGTTCGCGGCCTGGTTGAGCAATTGGTCATCTTTGGCGCCGAGTTCGACCACGACGCCGTCGGTTCGTGAGGATGGTTTGATTTTCATAAAAATTCTTTCCAAGTTGCGCGCGAAAAATGCCGGGCTGGGGTTTGTGTCCAACCTGCCGCGCTTAGATAAATTCCTTTTCCTTTTCCCGTACTACGAGCACCGGACATGGCGCGTGGCGCACGACGCGCTCGGCCGTGCTGCCCATCAGCGCGTGTTTCAAACCCGTGTAGCCGTGGGTCGAGATGACAATGACATCCACCTTGAGCGTGCGCGCCGCTTCGGTGATTTCATGGAACGGTTGTCCGAGGCGCACGAGCGTCTTCTCCACCAGCTTGGGGTCCAGCTTCTGTTGCCTGGCCACAGTCGCCAGTTTGGCGCGGCACGTTGCAACAATCCGGTCGTTCTCCATCATCAGCGGAAACGTCACAAAATCCGGCGTCGCCACCGGCTCCACGACGTGCAACAGCGTGAGCTTTGCGCCGAATTGTTCGGCAAACGGCACAGCATAACGGAGGGCTTTTTTGGATTCGGCGGAAAAATCAATGGGCACCAGGATGGAACTCAGCTTTAACTTGGCCGGCACCAACTCAATCACGGCGGCTGTTGCACGCCGGGAGGAGGGACTGCGGCGGGACGCAGATTTCGTGGTTTTCTTTAATCCATTTTTTTTGCGGGGCGTGAGCTTTTTCATAAATTATCTTTCGTTCGTCGCACCTCAACCTCTCCGATGCCCCGTCGATTCGCTAGTCCGCGCTTGGTCGTCCGTGGACATTTATTGCCGGCGCATGGCTATTTAAGGTTCAGACTTGCAGTTCTTTTTGGTTGCTGAATTGTTGGGGCACAAAGTGTGCGCCGTGCCCGTTTTTAAGTCCACCAAAGAATGAGTAAACAAGAACAACGCGCGGGTGGTTCTGCGCGAGGTGAGGCGCGAAACTCCAGTGTGTCGAAACTCAGATGTCCGCCCGGCGGCCCAATTTATGATCGCCAAACCCGAATTTGCCATGCATGCCTCACTTGACCACGATCTCTCTCCGCTCGCTCCGTGGGAAATCTCTGCGGAAGATTTTCCCCACGACGGCTCGACGGTGGAGAAATGGAAGTTCCTGATCGGTTACGCGGTCCTGGCACCGTCGAGCCACAACACCCAGCCGTGGCTTTTCCACCTCCACGGCAATGATCTGGAACTTTATGCGGATCGCACGCGGGCCTGTCGCGTCGCCGATCCGGATGATCGTGAACTGGTGATGAGCTGTGGTTGCGCGCTGTTTCACCTGCGTAGCGCCATGGCACACTTCGGCTATTTCGGCGGAGTGGCAATCCTTCCAGAAGCGAACGATCCGGATTTGCTCGCCCGTGTGAGCTTCGGAGTGCTGGAGGAAAACTCGCCCGAAGAAAGCATGTTGTTCTACGCCATCCCCAAGCGCCGCACGAATCGTCAGCCGTTTCGCGACGATCCGGTCCCTCCTTCGCTGCTCGACGCGCTGCGGCGGGCGGCCAAGGATGAGTTCGCCTGGCTTCATGTCGCCGAAGGTGAGGAAACCCGCCACGCCATTGCCGAACTCATCGCCGAAGGCGACCGTCGCCAGTGGTCGAACAAACGCTTTCGCCTCGAACTTGCCGCGTGGGTGCATCCGAACCGCAGCACGGCCCGCGATGGCATTCCGGGCTACGCGCAAAGTGTGGACGATTTGTTAACGTACGCCGGGCCATTAGTCGTGCGTACCTTCAACATGGGCGAAGGCCAGGCCGCCAGGGATCACGAACTGGCCACCGGCTCGCCGGCGCTCGTCATTCTCGGCACGGATACCGACACGCCGCGCGACTGGCTTCACGCCGGGCAGGCTTTGGCCCGCGTGCTCCTGCGCGCGCAGGTTGAGAACGTCTGGGGTTCTTTTCTGAATCAAACGATTGAGTTGCCCGACTTGCGCCAGCGCCTCTGCGCCAGCGTCGGGCTCACCGGCTGCCCGCAAGCGTGTCTGCGCCTCGGCTTCGGCGAGGACATTAAACCCACGCCCCGGCGCACGGCGAACGAAGTCATCATCTAACCTGTGGAAACGCCCGCCCCATTGACTCCGTCAGCCCGGCGGGCGTTGCTCGTCGTCTTCCAGGAACACTGGGAAAACGCGCGCCACATCAAGAACGAGCGGCTTTCGTTCACGAACATTTTCTCGATCGTCTCGGCTGGGATCCTGTCACTCCTGCACTCGATTCAAGGCGAATTTCTTCTCGAGATTTCAATTCTCGTTTTTCTGTGCTGCTTCTCGTTGATTGGATTGCTCACGAGCCTGCGCCTCAAAGCTGAACTGGAGCATTGCCTGCACAGCATTGAAAGCACCGTCACGCAGTTGGGGATGGAGCGGTTCATGCCCGCAGTGGATGCCGGCGGCGCGCTCACCCGCTACCCGAAATTCCGCTGGCTGTTCCCGTTGTTTTACCTGATTGCGACGACGGGCTTCGTGGCGTTGCTCGCCGTGAGACTGATTCACGGTCCTGCCCTCGAAGCCGTGCGTTAATCGATTGGGTGTCAAAGCGGCTTTCAAGTCGGACAGCCGGTGGCGAGGATTAGCCAATTTCAGCTCTGTTCACCAAGGATAATGGCGCTAAAGTTTTTCTAGTGAATAAAACTCAAGTCAAAGAAAGGCTCCCCATGAACACCATCGATTTGAACACAGAAAAGCTGGTCACGGATCTGAAGCGAATCATCGCCGACTCGGAGGAACTCCTGCGCGCCACTGCGGACGCGGTTGGCGAAAAGGCCGGTGTCTTGCGCGAACGACTTTCCGAGACGCTGGCTTCGGCCAAGCGCCGCTGCCACGAACTGGAAACCCGGACAGTTGACTGCGCCAAAGCCGCCGACCAAGTCGTGCGGGAGCATCCTTATCAATCCATTGGCGCAGCCTTCGGCATTGGGTTGCTCATTGGCGTGCTGGTGACGCGAAAGTGATTTGTCCGTCAACGGCAGGAATGCCGTCCTATATCGGCGAAGCAGCGGTGTTACTGTTTGCTCCGCTGCAACGGATCCCAGAATTGGGAATTGATCAGCGATTGTGGCCCGCCGATGTAAGGATCCTTCGGCGGGTTGATGTTCTTGTCTTTGCGCGCTTCCGAATGGCCGTCGTTGAACGTTACGACCCCCGATTCCGCATGGCGGTAGTGATCGATGCCTTCGTATCCACCACCGCTATTCGGCCCTTTATTCATACAAGAACTTGGCCACCACAGGCTGCTGCTCCACGTCAGATCACTTTTCGGCATGGCGTCACCGATGCATAGATTTTGCGACGGGCTGACAATGGCCGTGCGTTTGAACCAAGGCTTGGTGGCAAAATTAACGCCGGCAACCGTCAGATTATCCCCGCCGTCATAAGGATGAATCCCAAGGAAGTAGCCATTATAGCCAATTCCCACCAGGTGACAGTCGAATTTCCACACCCACTTCACGCCGTTTTCAAACTGCCCCCCTTTGATGGCGGGACAATGGAAAACATTGCTCCGGCTCCCGTCGTTGCCAACAATGGTCGTTCCCCACCAATTGGTGAGCGAGCGATTGGCGTCGTCGGTGTTCAACCCCGTGTTGCGGTGGCCGGGAAATGTTTCGTTGTTTTCATCCGTATAAAACTGCATGAACAACCCGATTTGCTTGAGGTTGTTCAGACACTTGATGCGGTCGGCTTTCGATTTGGCCTTGGCGAGCGCGGGCAACAACATACTCGCCAGAATCGCGATGATCGCAATCACCACAAGCAGTTCAATGAGCGTGAAGCCGCGTAGAACGAAACCGATGGAATGATTCTTTCCGAACCCGAACCGGGTGATCTTCTCTTTTTGCATAAACAAATTCAACTTGCCTCTAAAGCCACGACGCGCCGGCCTTCGTTTGAAGACCCAAATCAACGCGACCCGTGGTTTCCAAAAGCTAATTGACGCGACCCTAGCATAATTCTTTTTGGCGACAAGCGGTTTTATGCCGTTGGCAAACATTTTCGACTGCGCGATCAGATCCGCTGGAAATGTTTGCGGAGCGCGTGTCCTGTGTGACTCGCCGCGTGGGTCGAAACACTCTCGGACGTGCCTTGCGCCACGAGGCGCCCGCCTTCGTCACCCGCGTCGGGGCCGAGATCGATGAGCCAGTCGGCGGACTGGATGACGTCGAGATTGTGTTCAATCACGAGCACCGAATGGCCGGCATCGACGAGCCGTTGAAAAACCTTGAGCAACACGCGCACGTCGTCGAAGTGCAGCCCCGTCGTCGGTTCGTCGAAAAGAAACAACGTGGGCATCGTGCCCGCGGCGCTCGCGCGGCCGAATTCAGCGAGGTGGCTCACGAGCTTGAGCCGCTGGCATTCGCCACCCGAGAGCGTATTGATGGGCTGGCCCAGCCGCAGATAACCAAGGCCGACTTCGTGCAACAGTTTCAAACTCGCCGTCGCCCGCTGCGCGAAACGCGAATCGGCGAACGCGGCCAGCAATTCAATCACTTCATCCACGGTCGATTCCAGCACGTCGGCAATGCTCAACAATGAAGGCGTCGGTGGCTGGACCTGATTCGCAGTCGCCGAATTTTTCTTCGGTGTTTTCGCCACTTCCAATCCAATCTCCAAAATGTGCGGACGATAACGGCGGCCATTGCAATCCGGACAGCGGATGAACACGTCGCTCAGGAATTGCATCTCGATCTTCTCGAACCCCGCGCCGCGGCACCGCTCGCACTGGCCTTCGCGCGAATTGAAACTGAACGCGCTCGCTTTCAGCCCCCGCTGGCGCGCAAGTTCCGTTTGGGCGAACAGCTCGCGCAGGTCGTCAAATGCGCCGATGTAAACCGCCGGATTGGAGCGCGGCGTTTTGCCGAGCGCCGCTTGATCGACGAGCAGCACACGTCCCAGCGTCTCCCAGCCGCGCAGCCTGGCTGATTCCGCCGGATTGTTTCGCGAATCGTCTTCGACTGGATTCTCGGCGTTGAGTTCGCCGCTCTTTGAATTCACCGCTGCGTCCTTGAGCTTGTCACTCAACAGCGGCAGCAATATTTC